>DAOOQH010000188.1:0-7166 GCA_035388625.1 Chitinophagaceae bacterium
AATTGGCTTCCCAATCGGATCTGAAATGGTAGAATCATTTACATAAATACCAGGCGTATAAACATAACTTATTCCACCTACACCCGTAAATTGAACGGAATCTCGCGGACAAATAGTTGTTGTTTCTGGTGTAATGATGGCAAATTCTGTTGGGAATACGGTTACCAAAACTAAATCGGTATCTGAACAGCCAATTGGTGTTGAAACAATAACTGTGAAGTTTGTATTGCCATTACCACTAAAGATAGGATTTTGAACCGTAGCATCATTTAAATCTCCACTTGGACTCCAATTATAAATATAATTAGGATACCATTTAGGATTTACATCTACAAAAAGCCTTGCCGTATCATAATTACAAATTTCACGATCAATACCTGCATTAATAATCGGAACTGGCTGAACATCGATATCAAATGATTTCGTCATTGGTTGACAACCAGGATAAGTAGCCACCACTGTATATGAAATTGATGAATCAGGAATTGAATTTGGATTATCGATATTTGGATTATTTAAATAAGTTGCTGGGAACCAATTATAAGTAAATAATGGATGGCCGCCTACCGTGATTTGAACCGTTGAACCTTGACATACTGTTGTGTCTCCATTAAAAAGGGTAATGTCATTTGGCAATACTAAAACATTCATGGTATCATCACCTTCGCAACCAAGCGCGGTTGGTTCAACATGTAAAATAATTTGAGCATTTCCTGTATTATTAAATGGTACCGTTGGATTTAAGATATTATTTGCTGGCGTTGGCGCTCCACCAACACCTGTTACAGACCAAGTATAGGTATAAGGTTGCGCTGGCGAAATTATAGGATTATATGGAATACTCATTCCTTGACAAAGTATTGAATCATTACCAATAAATACATTCGGCGGTTGATTAATTCCAATGGTTATTGTATCACATTTAGGTGGACAACCAGACCCAGGCAAACTAGCACAAACCACATAATCGGTTGTAAAGTTTGGGCTCACAGTTGGTTCTTTAATTAGAGGATTATCAATATTGGTTGTTGGAGTCCAAGAATAATTGAGTGAGTCAGAGCCATAGACTAAAATATGAACACTGTCTTCGCGACAAACTGTTGTATCGGGTGTGATGATATACATTTTGATTGAATCGCTAATAAACAAACTCACTGAATCAATAATATCTCCACCACAGGCACCCATTTGATAGATTTTAATTTCTTCATCTAATTCAAGAATACCATCTTGAATTGCTGAAATAACAATATAAGCAACTGTATCTCCTGCTGGTATGGTAACTTGACCGAATGGAGCGCCAGGAGGGATAGTTGAAACTGCATAATCTGCAGGATAAGTCGCAATTCCGCCCAGTGAATAATTAATTGTATAAGGCAACGGACCTGCCACCGGACGAGTTACTTTTACAAACCCTGATGCACAACCTTCAACAATATAAGGATATGGATTTAATAAATTTGAGATTGGAGTAAAAGTAATCGCATTTGAAGAAAGGCTACCAGCTTTTAACCAAACACCAGTGTCTAGGGTTTGATCAGAAGCATCAGCAACCGCTAGTTTTAAATGGTGAGAAACACAAGGCGTTACCTCAGAAATTGCGGTCAATACTTGAGTAAATCCATTGTAAGCGACGGTAGCACCACCAATATTATTTACGAATAAAGCATTATTTGGCGGGGCACAAGGCGCTGTAACTGGACCACATGGATTGGCAGTTGAACCATTGATGGTATTTACGCCCACTGGGCAATTGGTACCGGGCACTAATGCTATATTTTTTGAGCTTCCAGAGAATGGCCCTGTAATACCTGGACCACTAATAAAGAATCCAAAAATATCGCCAAAACTTGAACATGTGAAGCCTTGATATTCTGAAGAAGCAAATACATAGTCGAACTTAATTGTATCTCCAAGCGGTACAAAATCAAACTCAAGAATACAAGCATCAAATGTATTATTTAGCGCGAGTGCAGTTAAGTCAGGATCTCCAGGTGTGCCTATAGAGTTAGCTGGCATTGCAGTTGCTGGCCCATTAGCACCATTTACTGCACCAGTAGTTTGGGCTACGCCAGAAGTTAAAATGATTCCGCTATCTAATCCAAGATTCGAAATTGAAGGTGGGGTTACAAAAAATAAACCATTGGCATCTTGATCACAAACCAAAGTTGGGTTTGTAACGGTTACGCCTGAACCAACAAGTGCTTGTGCTAAGATATTGGCTGTTTGATTTCCATTAACCGTAATTTGAGCGAAGGAAGTATTCGTTGATGATAAAAATATTAAAATGATCAGTGATAATTTTAAGTAAATTTTCTGTATCATAGTATTATGCATAAAGTTTTGACGCATCCATTTCTGGTTACGAGTTTTCAAATTTAATCCTTTTTTATTTATTACGCAATTTCTTGTCATAGTTATTTATTCTTTACTTTTTATATCAATTTAAATCAGTTTTCAAATTTGGTTCAAACAATTTTTAAAAAATTAATCTTAGGTTTGTGCTTATGGCTCAACGTTCGAATCAAAAAAGCACTTCATCAAAAAAAACGGTTTTAAAAAAAGCTGAAAAAAATAAGATTAATTCCCAATTTTCTATATTCAAAGACGGTCGAATGAAAAAAATCGTTGGTCTAGGCTTTAGTTTAATCAGTATTTTCTTAGGTGTTGCATTGTTCTCATACCTATTTACATGGCAAAGTGATCAAGATAAAGTGTTTAATGCTGGAAATGGATTTGATTTCTTAATGAATAACCATCTCACCATTTTAAATAAAGCAGGACGGCTAGGTGCCTATGTTTCACATCAGCTCATATTTAATGGATTTGGTTTAGCCTCTTTTATTTTCATCTTGCTTTTTGGCATTTGGGGTTTAAACTTATTATTATATCGTAGAATATTTTCATCTCTTAAAACTATATTTTATTCAATTCTTTTTGTGCTTTTATTAAGTCCAGTCTTGGCATATTTTTTTCCGTCTGATAAATTTTCAATTTCTTCAGGTGGCGCTATGGGTGAGAAAATAATTTCTTATCTCAACCAATTCGCTGGCGAAATGGGAACCTTGCTCATTATAATTGGATTAGGTTTAGTGGCAGTGATTGTGTTTTTCAATCCTATTTTTCATCTTCCTATTTGGCAAAACCATTCATCTAAAAACGAAGAGGAAGTTGAGCTAGATGAAAATAATGCCGAGATTGTCTCTGTTCAAGCTAGTAAAAAGGCTAAAAAAGCGGAGGCTAAACTTTCTATCGAACAAGATGCCACTGATCCTGAACAAGAAGTTTTTGAAAAAGTAGTCATTGATGAAATGCCATTAGAAATTCCTGAAAGCTTTTGGGAAACCGAATCGCCTAAAACTGTTTTAGAAAACGAAATCGAATTAGATACAGACATTGCACCTTCGTATACTGCACCTCAAGAACCAATGGGTGATTTAACACTTGAAGTAGTAAAAAAAGAAGAAGGACGATCAGAAATTAGAGATGCGCATATATCAATTGCAAGTGATGAACCTTATGATCCATCGTTAGAGCTAAGAAATTATAAATATCCAACCCTCGATTTATTAGATGTACATAGCAGTGATGAAATATCAATTGATAAAAATGAATTGGAACAAAATAAAAATCAAATTATTAATACCCTGAAAAGTTTTGGAATCGCTATTTCAAAAATTTCAGCAACCGTTGGTCCAACCGTTACCTTATATGAAATTGTACCTGCCGAAGGTGTACGTATTTCAAAAATTAGAAACCTTGAAGATGATATCGCATTGAGCCTTTCTGCACTTGGCATACGTATAATTGCACCTATACCCGGAAAAGGAACCATTGGTATTGAAGTACCCAATTTGAAAAAGCAAATTGTGTCGATGCGAACGCTAATTTCATCTGAAAAATTCATCAACAATAATTATAGTTTACCCATAGCTCTAGGTAAAAAAATTGATAACGAAAATTATATTGTTGATTTGGCTACCATGCCGCACTTATTGATGGCAGGTGCCACAGGACAAGGAAAATCAGTGGGTATCAATGCCATCTTGGTTTCATTATTGTATAAAAAACATCCATCACAAGTAAAATTTGTAATGGTTGATCCGAAAAAAGTAGAGCTCTCTATTTATAAAATGATTGAAAAACATTTCCTAGCCAAATTACCTAATGAAGAAGAAGCAATTATTACGGATACTAAAAAGGTAATTAATACACTCAATGCCCTATGTATTGAAATGGATAATAGGTATGACTTATTAAAAGAAGCAGGTGTACGTAATATCAAAGAGTATAATGACAAATTTATTAAACGACGTTTGAACCCAAATAAAGGTCATCAGTATTTACCTTTTATTGTTTTAGTTGTTGATGAATTTGCCGATTTAATTATGACAGCCGGCAAAGAGGTTGAAATGCCAATTGCTCGATTAGCTCAATTGGCAAGGGCTGTGGGCATACATTTAATTATTGCCACACAACGTCCTTCGGTGAATGTAATTACAGGAACCATTAAAGCCAATTTCCCAGGTCGAATTGCATTTAGGGTTTCGGCTAAAGTAGATTCGCGAACCATTTTAGATTCTGGTGGTGCCGATCAACTCATTGGACGAGGGGATATGTTGATTTTAAATGGGAATGATTTAGTACGTGTGCAATGTGCTTTTGTTGACACACCGGAAGTTGAGCGAATTGTTGATTTTATTGGAAGTCAACAAGGTTATCCAACTGCATTTGATTTACCTGAATATGAAGGTGCCGATGGTGGCGATTTAGCTGGAAGTAGCGGAGGTACTAAATCATTAAAAGAAGTTGATCAAATGTTTGAGCAATGTGCTCGTTTAGTGGTTAGTTCTGGTAGTGGATCAACTTCCATGTTGCAACGTCGATTTAATTTAGGATATAATCGAGCGGGTCGAATCATGGATCAAATGGAAGCTGCAGGTGTTGTTGGTGCTAGTGTTGGAGGCAAACCTCGTGAACTCATGGTACATACTGAACATGAGTTGGAAGAGATATTGAGAGGTATTTTAAAATAAGTTCTCAGTTCTGCGAAGCATATTTGCTTCGTAGGTTTATTTTTTTTGCTTTTAGCAAATTCAAAAATGTTTATTTAAAATTCGTCTTTTCTAAAATCATATAATACAATTTCAGATTAGACTGCTTCGTGCTTCACTGAAATAGATTAACATTAAGCTCAACAAGATATGAGTTCTACGAGAATAAATCAGACTTGATTGACGGACGCTATTTAATCAATCGCAAATTAAATGGGTATTTATAATTCTTTCCTTCACTTGCCTTAATAGTTGCAATAATAATCAGTATCAAATTAACTAATCCAACAATTACCATTAAAAAAGCACCAATTAAAATAATTAATAAAATAAAAGAAATTATATAGAAAAGTCCAATAGTAATTTGAAAATTCAATGACTCCTTTGCATGCTCAGCAACAAAAGGTGATTCATCTTTTTTTAGCAAGTAAATAATCAATGGCGCAATAAACCACCCTACTAAGGCTAGTATATGCGATAATAAAGCCATCGTCTTCTCGTCTTGTGTGGGCGTGATTGCCGGCAACGATTCTTGCCCCATTAATTCTTGCGTTTCCATTAAAACAGTTTTAGTTGTATTTCAAAGATAGCTAGTAAAATTTACAAATTACCTCTTGCATCCTGTTCAAGCTCTAAAGCTTCAAACAAGGCCTTGAAATTTCCTTTACCGAAACTCTTGGCGCCTTTACGTTGTATAATTTCAAAAAACATCGTTGGACGATCTTCAACAGGCTTAGTAAAAATTTGTAATAAATAACCTTCATCATCTCTATCAACAAGAATTCCTAACTTTTTTAATGGTTCTAAATCCTCATCAATATGCCCTACTCTATCAATTAATTCATCGTAATACGTAGTTGGAATATTTAAAAATTCAACGCCTCGATTTTGTAATTTAGTAACCGTATCAATAATATTATCAGTAGCAACTGCCAAATGTTGAACGCCTTCGCCTTCATAAAAATCAAGATACTCTTCTACTTGTGATTTCTTTTTTCCTTCGGCAGGTTCATTAATTGGAAATTTCACATAACCATTTCCATTACTCATTACTTTACTCATGAGGGCACTATATTCAGTAGAAATATCATTATCGTCGAAACTCAAAATATTTTTAAACCCCATTACATCTTCATAAAATTTCACCCACGGATTCATTTGATTCCAACCTACATTTCCAACACAATGATCTACATATTTTAAACCAACAGGTTCTGGATTGTACTTACTAGTTGCCGCCACGAAACCTGGCATAAAAACACCTTTGTAATTTTTACGTTCAACAAAAACATGAACCACTTCGCCATAAGTATGTATACCACTCATTTTTACTTCACCATGATCGTCAGTCAATGTAGTTGGCTCCATATATGATTTTGCCCCACGTTTCATGGTTTGTTCATACGCATCATACGCATCATCTACCCAAAGTGCTAATACTTTAACGCCATCTCCATGTTTTAAATGGTGTTCTGCTATTGGATGTTTTGAGTTCAGCGGTGAAGTGAGCATCAAACGAATTTTATCTTGTACCAACACATATGAAACTCTATCTTTTACACCTGTTTCAGGACCAGCATAGGCATGCGTTTGAAATCCAAAAGCGGTTTTATAATAATGAGCGGCTTGCTTGGCATTGCCAACATAAAGTTCAACATAATCAGTTCCTAATAAAGGAAGAAAATCTTGTGTGGCACCTACAATAGGATCTGTCGCTGTTAATGTTTCCATGAGATAAAATATTTGATTGCAAAAATAATTGATTTATTGTAAGGATATAATTTATTATCACAAAGTCTTAATAAAGAATTGCTTACAATTTTTTGGGCGTTCGGGCGGGCTATTCATTGCAAGTCCTCCCCCGAAAGTGAAAAATTTCATTCGTTCCTCATTTCATTTTTCTACTTCGGGCTCCGTGCTTTTCATTGCTATCCCTAACGCTATCTTTCATTTATTTGATCATCTTACCTAATCCTGAACCTTGTTGCTCGGTTTTGTCTTGTATAAAGATACTTGGGTTGAAAAAATCGCGAATCATTTTAGCACAAACTATGGCTTCATCGTAATGTTTGATATAACTCATCAGCCTTTTTTCAATTGGAATTACTAATT
>DAOOQH010000189.1:0-7074 GCA_035388625.1 Chitinophagaceae bacterium
TATAGTTGGACAAGCACCATGCGCTTCAAATGCGTTTGTAAGTACACTAACAAATTGTATTGCAAATTGCTTTTTAAATAATTATACTGGAACCAATAATCAATCATCGCCAAATATCTGGTATCAATTTACATTAGCTTCCCCTGCAACCGTTCAACTTAGCCACTGCGGTAGTACACTAGCAGATACTTATATCCATTTATTAAATAGTAGCGGTACACAAATAAGTAGTAACGATGATAATGGTCCATTATGTTCAGGCAATAACGCCTCTATTAGTAGCAGTTTAGCAGCAGGAACTTATTATGTGGTTTCTGAAGGTTACGGCAGTGGCGTAGGAGCTATCAAAACTACAATCAATACCATCTCACCATGTAATTCAATATTGAACCTCACATTATTTATTGAAAATTATTATATTGGAGGCGGCCTAATGAATTCTGTTATGATGAATGAAGGTTATACAGGAATACCTACGCCAACCCTAAATGATGTGGACGATATTACAGTAGAATTAAGAGATGCAATTTCACCGACTACAATAATTGCTATCACTACCACTCGACTCCAAACAAATGGAAATGCAGTATGCGTCTTCCCTTCGGTAACAGGCAATTATTATATTGTTATAAAACATAGAAATGCCATGCAAACATGGAGTAAAAACCCAATTAGTTTTGGAGCCTCAACTATATCATACAATTTTTCATCGTCAGCAAATCAGGCATATGGTGACAATTTAAAATCTATAGATACAAATTTATGGGCTTTATACTCGGGTGATATTATTATTGATGAGAATATTGATTTGATTGATTTAACAGCAGTAACCGTTGATATTAATAATTTTGGAAGTGGCTATATCAGCACTGATTTAAACGGAGATGGCAATGTAGATCTGTTGGATTTAATTTCAGTGGAACAAAATATCATTGACTTTATATTTTCGAATCATCCCTAGTTCAGAACACTATAATTTTTATTATGAAAAAGAAAATTATTTCTCTTATAAAAATAATGTTGTTTTCCCTATATTCTAGTGCACAAATTCCATCCTATGTTCCAACAAATGGATTGGTTGGTTGGTGGCCATTGAACAGCAATGCAATTGATATTAGCGGAAATAATTATAATGGAGTCAATGTTGGAGCTGTACCTGCAATTGATAGAAATGGAATCTCAAACTCTTGTCTATACTTTGACCAAGATTATCTCGAAGTTTTAAACATTCCTTTTAACTTACAAACTGATTTTACCTTCAGTTATTGGCAAAAGTTGACTGCATACAATCATACCAAAGTGATTGTTGATATCAATGAAAATAAAATTTGTAATGGCACACCCCATATATGGCAATATTTTGATTCTATTAGATTGGGCAATTGTGGTACAGCAGTAAATTCAATTTCAATGGGAAATCAATCTGTCCATTTAAACAATTGGATCAACTATACATTTACAAGTGAAAATGGACAAATAATCATGTATAAGAATGGCATCCAAATATTTAGTAGTTCATACATTTGGCCAACTACCTCAACAATACAATTCACTTTAGCCAATGGAGGAAATACCTCTGCTGTGTTACACAATCAACCATCAGAAATTTATTTGGATGATATTGGACTTTGGAACCGTGTATTAAAGGAAGAAGAAATCATGAACCTTGTAAATACAAATGTCGGCATTTCTGATATCGACAAAAATGAAACGATTTTAGTTTCACCCATACCCGCTCAGAATTATATTATTATTTCAAATACTGAAATAGGTAAGACATATCATTTTACTATTTTAGATCAAATTGGAAAAATAATAAAGAAAGGTAAAGTTGAAAATGATCGAAAGATAAATATTCAAGATTTAAATCAAGGTCTATATTTTCTTATTATTGAAAACAAAATCAAATCCAAATTTAAAATTGTTAAGAATTGATTAGAAAGGAAACTTATTTCTAAAAGCAAAAGTGATTAGCTATTTGTTTAACCTAGTAAAATTAAAAGCTTCAATGTATAGATTTATGCAAACCTAACTTGAGTATTAATATTCATTGAAATATGTGTGAGTGCTTCCCCTTGTTAAATATATTTAGTTTATTTAAGTTTGTACCTTGTGTTTGATTTATTGATTCAAGTCAAACATATACACACTACTTAAAACATTTCGAATTTAATATCCAACCTATTCATGTCTAAAAAAGAAGTCAAAAAAAAAGAAATTCAGGAGAATGCTCAGCCAAATGCAACTGAAACTAAAGGATTTTTGGTTCGATTTCCTCTTCTCATTTTAAGTGCTATTGTCTTATTTCTTTATATGGGTTCAATCAATTTTGGATTTACGGAACTCGATGATACAATTTTTGTAAAGGAGCTTCATCCGTATAATGAGCAGATTTCGAATCTGGTTCATTCATTTAAACGTGGTGTTTTTAGTGAAAAAGATGATACCTATTATCGCCCTATGCTTCTCAATTCATTCATAATCAATAATTCTGTCAGTGACACTAATGTTCAAGGTTATCATGCTATGAATGTTTTTTTTCATCTTATATCTGTCCTTCTACTTTTCATATTATTTAAAAAACTAGATCTCGATCCACTCAAGGCATTTTTATTATCACTATTATTTGCGGTGCATCCAGTTCTTAGCCAAGCTGTAGCTTGGATACCAGGCAGAAATGACACCTTATTGGCTATCTTTTCGTTTGGATTTATGATTTTTGCATTAGATTATTTAAGCAGTCACAAACTAAAATTTTTATTTCTTCAAATCCTATTCTTATTGGCTGCCTTATTTACTAAAGAAACTGCCGTATTTATTGCACCCGCTTTTTTAATTCTTTGTTTTATTAAAAATGATTTTAAATGGAATGAATCAAAAAACTTTTTACTTTATGGCTCTTGGCTATTGGCTATAGTCATTTGGTTTATAGTTCGCTCTTCAGCTACTTTAAAACATGATATCATTTCATATTCAGATATTGCCAGTCATTTTTTAGTTCGACTATCATTGACGGTTCAATATCTTGGTAAAATTATTCTTCCTTTCAATTTGAGTGTATTTCCAATGTTAAAAGAAACAAGCTACCTTTTTGGCATTGTTGCTATTATCTTATTAGGTGTATTGCTATACTTTTCAAAATCACGAAATCTAAAAATAGTGTTAGCTGGTTTTGGCTGGTTTTTAATACTGCTGTTTCCTTTGTTTATTTTACCGTCTTCAATCAATGATCAAGATTTTGAACATCGTCTTTATTTACCTATTGTAGGAATCTTAGTCATTCTTAGTCAGACTGCTCTATTTTCAAATTTAAAGACGCAAACAAGTACACTAATTGTTTTAGGTATTTGTGCTTTATTTTTTGTCATGAATTTAATTCATCAACAAAACTTCAAGGATTCAATTTCATTTTGGGAATCTGCTGTTGAAACAACACCAAAATCATCATACGCCAACATGATGCTTGCAGCGCGCCTTGATGGAGAAGATAAATCAAAGGCAAAAGCTATGATGAGAAATGCGTATAATTTAAATCCAAAAGAAAAATATGTCAATTATTATATCGGTAAAGATTTCTTGAATGAGAATCAGATTGACTCTGCCCAGAAATATTTTTTAGATGAATTAAAAGGCTCAGCCTATTTTGATACTTATTTTTTATTATCCAGAGTTTCATTTTTGAAAAACGATACCGTTGGTTCATTAAAGTATATGGGCATGTATTTAGAGAAAGATCGTGCCAATTCGCAAGCAATTAATAATTATATTTTGATGTTGACCCAAAATAACCAAGTTGATAAAGCAGATCAATTCATTCAACAAAAGCAAAAAGAAGGTATTTTAGTGCCAACTGCATTAATTGAAATGGTGAATCAAGCAAAGAAAAACAAAGCAGTTACTCAATAAATTGGGAAAGTAATATCTAACTTTTATCAAAATAGAAATAATAAAGTTGTTTTATTTTGATCTTGTAATGAATTTATAAAAGTGCCGTCTATAGCAGAAAAAAAAATCATGAACAAGATTAAATTAATCCCCATCTTTATTTTTTTGCATTCCATTTCAAATGCACAAATTGCCAAAACAAATATTGTTGAACATTTTACAAATACCAATTGTAGTATTTGTGCTAGTAGTAATCCAAGTACTTTTGCCACTTTAGCAAGTCACCCAGGTGTTTTACATATCGCATTCCATCCGAGTAGTCCTTATTCATCATGTTTTTTCTCTATGCAAAATCCAATTGAGAATGACGCACGAACCAATTTTTATAACATTTATGGCGGTACACCTCGATTAATGGTCAATGGGATTCTTACTAATACAAGCAATTTAAATTCAACATTAAATTCCTTAACAAGCGCTACCTCTTCATTCGAAATTAAAACAACGCAAGAGTTTTTAAGTAGTGATTCAGTTCAAGTTAAAATTATCGTTAAACGAATCTCAGTAGATAGCAATATACAAGCCCGCCTTTTTGTTGGAGCTGCTGAAGATACAGTTTTTCAAACCACTGGCAATGGCGAATCGGTGCATCACAATGTATTTAGAAAAACAATGAGCGATATTATAGGAGATTTTATCCCTTCTCTTCCTTCAATGGTAAACGATAGTGTTATTCTAAACTACGGTTACAAAATCCTACCTAATTGGACTGCAGCAAGGATGACAACCGTTGTAATCCTTCAAAGAACAGACAAAGAAATTATAAATTCATCTCAGTCTACAAATATGAATTCCATTCCGACATCAATTAAAAATATTTCAAAAAATGAATTTATAATTTACCCAAACCCAAGTACAAACTTCTTTAATTTAAAGAATTGGATAGAATTTAAACAAATGGTCATTTACAATTCGGTTGGTGCTATTTGCTTAAATAAAGAAATTATCAGTGAAAGAACCGATATAAATGGACTATCAAAAGGTTTTTATTTAATAGAATTAGTTGATAAGTATAATCAAAAAGTAAGACATGCTTTTGTTAAACAATAGTATTAAAAAAACGAATAAGGATAAGAGTTGTTCGACTTAGCCTTAATGCGTTTCCTTTTTGAACTAATAAATAACCGCTAAGTAATTATCTTCTTGTCAAACATAAATTATTTGATTTTGAAAGAATATACTTAGCGGTTATTGTTATTTAAATCGACCAATACTAATTATCCATTCGAACGGTATAATAATAAACCCCTTGTATATTTGGATAAACGCCTCCTAATTGAAAATCGTTTTCACCAGATGCCAATGCTTTATTTAGATCATCAATTGTATTGATGGTATCGTCATTAATTTGAGTAATTACAAATGAATTCTTCATTCGTGTTTGTTGGGCGATAATGCCATTTGACTTTATTGCAGAAACTTGAACCCCTCCTCTAACGCCATATTGCTTGCATTCAACCTTATTAAGCTCACGCAAATTTGCGCCCAATTGTTCATTCGCATCATTTTTTACAATATCGGTATTACCAATTCTATTTTTAAAAGTAAGTGTTGCAGTGGCTAAATTTCCATTACGGAAATAAGTTACAGAGGTTTTATCTCCAGGTCGATATTGAGCCACTTGTTCAGTTAGTTGAGCCCCATTTTTAATTTCTTTGTTTCCTATTTTTGTAATGATATCCCCTACTTTTAAACCAGCATCTTCAGCTGCACTTTCTTTATTCACCATGTTTAGGTATACGCCATCTGTTTTATCTAATCCTAATTTCGAAAGTTCTTTTGGATCAGCCGATTTACTATCCACATAACCAACCCCTAAAAATGCTCGTTGAACATTACCATATTTCATCATATCATTCGTAATTTTTCGAACGATATTACTTGGTATAGCGAATGAATAACCTGCATATGATCCAGTTGGAGAGGCAATTGCAGAATTAATACCAATTAAATCACCTCTTGAATTTACTAAAGCACCACCACTATTACCCGGGTTTACCGCAGCATCAGTTTGAATAAAACTTTCGATGGCTGTGCTATTGCCATTCATCTTTGTTTGGTTGATTCCGATATTTCGGTATTTAGCACTTACAATGCCAGCAGTAACTGTTGTTTCGAGGCTCAAAGGATAACCAACTGCCAATACCCATTGACCTAATTTAACATCATCAGAATTTCCAAAGGTTAAAAACGGAAGATTCTCCTCATCAACTTTTAAAACAGCCAAATCAGAAGCAGCGTCCTTTCCTACAACCTTTGCTGTTAATGTTTTTTTACTATTCATTACAACAGTTACTTCATCAGCTCCATCCACCACATGATTATTGGTAACAATATAACCATCTGATGAGATAATAACCCCTGAGCCACTTCCTTGTTGAGGTTGAGGTTGCATGAATTGTCCACGGCCTCCAAAGAATTGCTCAAAAATATCATCTCCAAAAGGATTCCTACCTCTATTCGCTGCTAATTTCTTTTCAGTTTTAATATGAACAACAGCTTTACTAGCTCTTTCGGCGGCATCTTCTAAATTAATATATCCGCCACCATCAGCTGAACTTGTTGGCTCAATATAATTCGCGAAGTGTGCATCTGCGGGAGATGAGTTTACATAATTAGACGAAAACAAATTGTCCGAATAAATAAATTTCTTTGCAACGACAAATGTAAAAATAGAAGTTAAAAATGCGATTAAAATAATGCTTGCTGTCTTTTTCATGTCTATTAAATTTTAGAACACAAAATTAAAATTTGAATGCATTTGGAATTCAATTTTATATTTTTTTAACACATAAAATCATGTTAAGAAATTCTATAAACTATTCAAAAATTCAATTGTATTAACACCATCTGCAAAGTCAGAAATAGCGGGACATTGAACAGTACCAAATGGTAAAAAATCCTTACCTATTATGGCCTGAATATCTGGGTGATTATGCAATGAGTTTTTAACTGAAATGATATCGTCATAATATTCATAATTCAACACAGCAATGGATGAAAATAAGGATGAATTTTCAACCAATAATAAACTTTCATTACTCATATAATATTGATTGTTCAAAATATAAAGTGCCAAATTGTAATCAAAGTTATTTCTAAACTTATTATGATTTTTTACATCATCGT
>DAOOQH010000190.1:0-7073 GCA_035388625.1 Chitinophagaceae bacterium
ATCTTAAAAATAATATTCCAGAAATTCGGAAGAAAATTCTTCAAACAATACATATTGTTCGCCTGGAGGGAATCAAATTACATTAACACCTTCAGGCGCTGCAAGTTATTTATATTTTCCTAATACTGGACTTTCCAATACAACAGGCAGCTTCGCGATTGCAACACCATCCACTACAACAACCTATACAGTTATAGGTACCGATGCCAATGGTTGCACCAGAAGCAGTACATCTTTGATTAATGTAATCCCTTGCTCTGTTAGTTTTAGTCTCAAACTTTTTATACAAGGATATTATTCAGGTGTTGGACTCATGACCTCCACGCTTAAAAATCAAGGAATAGGCTCAAGTAATATTTTATGTGATAGTGTAATTGTCGAATTGCATGAATCAACCTCACCTTATGCTTTGGTTGATTTTAAAAAACTGCCCTTACTTACAAATGGGACTGTGATCACAACTTTTCCATCATTAACCATTCCATATTATGTAGTAGTTAAACATCGAAATGGCTTAGAAACTTGGAGTGCGACGCCTGTTGCTGCAAGTACATTATCATACGACTTTACGTCGAATGCATCGAAAGCGTTCGGAAATAATATGATTGAAGTAGGTGCAAACATTTGGGCGATTTACTCAGGTGATTTAGTTATAGATCAAAATATTGATTTATTAGATTTAGGTGATTTAGAGGATGGAGTATTTCAGTTTCTAAATGGATATCAAAACTTTGATTTGAATGGTGATGGCAATGTTGACCTGCTTGATGTTTCTGTCATTCAACCAAATGTTGAAAACTTTATTTATTCTCAAACACCCTATTAAATTGATCAAGATAAAAATTACCACATTTTAATTTCAAAATACTAATTTCATATTTTATTAAGAATCGGGTCTGTTGACAAATTCATCCCAATCATTAAAACAAAATAAATTTCATATATACTACCACATAAATCTAAAAACACTACTTACTTCATTTTTATGTTTACTCTTTTACAAACCACATTTTATAAGTTCGCAACAAAACTTATTACTGTACTTTTCATACTTTTTATTTTCGAAAGTAGTCAAGCTCAAACTGTAATGCAAACCGTCATCGGAAATACTGCTGGTCCTGGCGCCTTTGCTAACGGTCCACTTTATAGAAACACGGGTAATGCAGGAACTTTAAATTACTCGAGGTATGCTTATGTTTACACATCAGCTGAATTAAATATACCATCGGGATCAAAAATTATAAAACTAGAATGGTGTAAAAAAGATACTGCTCAAGTAATTGGAAATAATATTTTTAATGTTTGGATTTCAAATACAAATATTACTTCCTTTGTTGGTAATATAGCATGGAACACCTTAAGCACAGGTGCAACTCAAGAATTTTCAAGTTCAACCTATCAAGTCACAGGTGGTGCTGGCTCATTTATTTCAGCCCCATTTAATGATAGTTTTATTTATAATGGATCATCTTTACAAATATTAACAGATTGGGAAAAACTGGGTTATGCGACAGCCGCTGTTCCTTTTTTTACTTTAAATTCTTTAGGAAAAGCAATTGGAATTGCAAGCACTACGCCGCTAAGTGGCACATCACTTCTTCAGTCAACAACCTATGGTGGATATAGACCCACTATACGTATTACTTATGTAACGGTGCCCTCTTGTGCAGGGACTCCTAATCCTGGCAATACGCTTTCTTCTAAATCAAGTGCTTGTGCAGGTATTCCATTTACGCTTACCACTCAAAATAATGTTAATGGCGGACTTGTCACTTACCAATGGCAAAGCGCCAATAATGTTAGCTTCACAAGTGGATTAGTTAATCTCGGCACCAATTCAAATCAAATTACAAGTCAAACTTCAAACAAATATTATCGATGTGTGGTGACTTGTGGTGTTGGTCCCATTTCTGGCACTTCAACGCCATTACTAGTTCCTATGAGCCCTTCGTATGGATGTTACTGTCCCAGCACAGCTGTTTCAAATGCCGATGAAGATATTTTAAAATTTAAATTTGGATCTATCCGAAATTGCTCTGATTGCGGTTCAACGCCAATTGGAATAGGCTCGGTTCAAAATCTTTATGGCAATTATCAATCTGTACTACCTACCACTATACAAAAGGGAACTTCTGTACCTTTTTCTGTAGAGATTGGCGTATGTAGTGAAAATTACTATCCAAATGTCACTTCAATTTTTATAGATTATAATCAAAACAACTCGTTCAACGATGCTGGTGAACTAGTTTATTCATCTGCTTCTCCAACAAATGGGGCTCATATCGAATCAGGTAATATTACTATTCCTACAAGTGCATTAAATGGTTTAACAGGATTAAGAATCATTAATTCTGAACAAAGTCTTGCCATTACCAATCCTTGTTTAATTTATTCATGGGGTGAAACAGAAGATTATTTAATTAATATCAACTCTTCATCTCTTTGTACAGGTATGCCTACACCTGGCAATACCGTCGTAGAGGTTTCGGCTTCATGTAATCCTATATCTTCAACTTATTCAATTTGTTCGGGTAAAACTGCACTCTTAACAGTTCAAACAATTGCCCCCAACGCTGGGTTTACTTATCAGTGGTATAACGGATCAAGTGCCATTGCAGGCGCTACCTCGGCAATTTACCAAACTCTGCCAATTACAAGTAATCAGTCTTTTTATTGTAGTGTAACTTGCACTAACTCTGGTTTAACAGCCAACTCAGTGCCAATTTCAATTACAATGGCACCATTCATTAACTGTTATTGTAATTCAGTAGCAACAAGTAATTCAGATGAAGACATATTTGAAGTGAACTTGAATGGAAATTCAAATACTTCAGATTGTTTAATTCCAGCAATAGGAAGTGGTTCGATATTAAATCGATATTCTAATTTCACAACTCTAGGAAATTTTTCCAATTTGACTTTAGGTTCTACTATTCCTTTTTATATTGATGTGGATGATTGCGATATTCCTCCCATTCCTTATTATTCATTTGGAACATCCATTTGGATTGATTTTAATCATAATGGATCGTTTGAGGATATTGGCGAACAAGTTTTTGTTGAACCTACTTCTATCATAGGACCAAGAATTGTAAATGGCAATATCACCATCCCTTGTAGCGCACTATTAGGACAAACTAAAATGCGTATCATTATTGCTGAAGGATTAGCTGGATCAAATATATCACCATGTATGTCTTACAATTTTGGAGAAACAGAAGATTATTTTGTGAATTTAATTGCTCCAACTGCCTGTGTATCTCCAGTTCCAAGCCCTGGAGCAACTTTATCTACCATTACAATTTTATGTGATAGCTCAATTGCAACACTTTCATTGACTAATAAATGTTTGTTGAGTAATTATACATTCCAATGGTATAAAAATAGTGTTGCAATTCCTGGTGCAACAAACAATACATATACAACACCCAAAATATTTGCAACAACTACCTATTATTGCCGTGTAAGTTGTGGAAGTAATTTTTCAAATTCTGTTCCAATCATCATTACAAAACCAAATTTTAATTTGAATGCAAGTTCATCATCCAATACATATTGTACACCGGGAGGCACACCCGTTAGTATTAGTGCAACTGGGGCTTTAACTTATAGCTATTCACCTACAAGTTCGTTATCCTCCTCAACTGGAAGTATGGTTATTGCCACTCCATCTTCGAACACCACTTATACAGTAATAGGAACAGATGCAAATGGATGTACAAAAACTTCAACTGTATTTATCCAAGTTACACCCTGTGGAGCATCAGTGAACTTAAAATTATATATTCAAGCTTACTATATAGGATCTAACTTAATGGCGGCGGCTTTACTTAACCAGGGGGTTGGAAGCAGTACAACAGTTTCAGACTCTATCACAGTTGAATTTCATAATGCGAATTCACCTTATACATTGGTTGATACAAAAAAAGTTTTACTAAATACGAATGGAACAACGAGTGTAGTTTTTCCTTCGGCTACCCAACCCTATTATTTAGCCATCAAACATAGAAACGCGCTAACGACTTGGACATCCATTCCAATTCAAGCGAGTATAGGCACTTACGATTTCACTACAAGTAATACTAAAGCCTTTGGAAATAATATGGTTAATTTGGCAACTAATAAATGGGCCTTTTATTCGGGTGATATTTTACACGATGACAATATTGATTTACTTGATTTAAATTTAGTTGAAATTGGTATTGAAGGCTATTATTCAGGCTATCAAGTAATGGATTTAAATGGCGATGGCAATGTAGATTTATTAGATACAATTACCTTAGATCCAAATATTGCAGATTTTATTTATGCTGCTACACCATAACATTCGAAATTAGACGTAATACAAATGAGTCATTAGTTTACAATGAAATACAGTAGACTTGAAATTACGTATTATGTACTTTAATGCGATAGTTAATACGCTAAACATTAAATACTTTTTTACCCTTACCCGTTGTAATTAGTCGTCCCTCAAATACTTTGCAATCCTTTATTGATGGTGTTTTATTTTGTATTTGGGCTTAAAAAGCTACCGAAAAGTTATAAAAATTGTCAAAAAAGTGGCAGATTTGGTTATGCTACCAAAACAAAAGAATACCTCTCAGTTAGGTTTTTACAGCTCCTTTGAAGAACAACTAAGCCATGACCATCCACTCTATAAACTTGCTCATGAGATTAATTGGCAAACATTTGATGATGCCTTTTCAAAGCACTACAGTGCCAGGATGGGCAAACCCGCCAAGCCCATACGATTGATGGTTTCCTTACTGATTTTAAAACAACTTCGCAATCTGAGCGATGAAAGTATTGTTGAACATTGGTCAGAGAATGTGTACTATCAATACTTTAGCGGCGAAATTTATTTTGTTCCAAAACTACCCTGCGTTCCAACTGAGCTAGTCGAGTTTAGAAAACGTATTGGCACAGAAGGTGTCGAGTTGATTTTTAAAGAGAGTATTCGAGTGAATGGCAAAGATGCGGAAGATGATCATCTAAGTGGAGACACAACGATTCAGGAAAAGAATATTACTTATCCAACCGATGACAAGTTGTATAAAAAAATCATTCATGAATGTCGTACAATAGCAGATGAGGAAGGAATTGAATTACGACGAAGCTACACACATACGATTAGAAAACTCAGCATCATTCAACGTTTGAAGAAAAATAAGAATGGCGCTAAGAAAGCAAGACAAGCGAGCAAAAAAATAAAAACAATTGCGGGTGTCCTGGTCAGAGAGTTGCATCGAAAGCTTCCGGCCGACCGACTAAACCATTACAGTCAAGACTTGCAATTATTTGAGAAGGTATTGGCACAACAAAAATCTGATTCAAACAAAACCTATAGCTTACATGAGCCTCATGTAAAATGTTATACAAAAGGAAAGGAACATAAGAAGTTTGAATTTGGAAGCAAAGTCTCTATTCTGGTGACACAAACAACAGGCGTCATTGTTGGAGCATTAAATTTCAATAGTACGGAACACGACAGTAAAACACTTGAAGCAGCAGTTGAGCAATATGAAAGGCTAACAGATAGAAAAGCAAAAAGTATTTTTGTTGACAGAGGTTATAGAGGAGCAAGTCAAATTAAGGAAACCAAAATCAATGCTCCTAAACCTGATAAAAATATTACAAAGCAAAAAAGAAAAAGGCATGGTAGAAGAGCCGCTATTGAGCCAGTGATAGGCCACTTGAAACAAGACTATCGAATGAACAGAAACTTTTTAAAAGGAATTATAGGAGATGAAATAAATGTACTTCTATCCGCAGCGGCCATGAATTTTAAACGCCGGATTAACCTCTGGCGTACAGAGGCAAACCTTTGTTGGAAACTCATTTATCAAATGTTACTAAATGCTTATTGGAATTTATTTGCTCCAAAAATAAAATATACTTTTTGAGGGTCGACTAATTAAACTAAACAAACTCTGTTGTATTAGCATTTCCCATCCATTAGTACAATCATTATAACATTCGAATTTAGGCACCAATCCTTGATGAGTTAAACGAAGATGAGTTAAATTATCCTGTTGAACTATTTCAAAAATGATTTGCGTTCCCGTCCATTCGAATTTATTTTCTGTAAAACTTAGTTCACTTTCTATTACCAACCAAACAATTTTTTGATTTGGAATAAGTTCAATTATCCTTTGCTTTGAATAATGCATTGTCTCCATTCTATAAGTAAACTCCTCATTGAGCTTATCTGTTCTACCTTCAATTTCTCCTTGCCACCATCCTCTTACATTATTGATAGCCTTAAAAACTTCATCAGCTGGGCATTCGAGAACAATTGTTTTTGAAAAATCTTGCATAGTCATTTATTTAGTTAATTTGAAATTATTTTAAAAGGCCTAGCTGCCCAAGATGGTATTGCAGATGAGTTGTTCTTGTGAGAATTATATTTAACTTATTTCGATGTGGTTCCTTTACAAAATCTTCCGCTGTAACTGCAGTGTGCTTTTCAAACCAGGTTTCTGGCTCAAGGGATTCAAACTTTTGCTTCATAAGTTCACATTGATTTGTCTAGGCTGCTCGCAACTCATTTGTTGACATAATTTCAAGACCCACTTTATCTGGCAGTTCTATAAAGGGCTTTTGTAATTCTGGATATAATTTCTCACCTAGATTTAAAAGTATCATCATATCGTCATGCACCGCAATCAAATGTCCTAATAAATAGACCCCTCTATTTTTATTCGGGGCTATTTCATTTTGCAATTGTTCATTTGAGATTGTGTTTAATAAGCTGTCGCAACTTTTAATCGAAGCATACCATCTATCCATCACCATTTTAACGATTGTATTCATTGTATTCATATAAATGTATTTATTATTTTAAAAGTATTTTACTTAGATATTAAATAGATCCAAGATTAAATAATCAACTTATGTTCTCCTATTTACCATATGTTTTTACTTTTTTATGTACCTCATTCATGTCCGAATACTTTAATGATCTCTACTCAAATCCAGTTAAATCTCAACCAAGTCCTATTGTTTAAGGCTTCAACTAACTTTAAACTGAACACTCTTTTGCGACACACGACAATGAGGATGTTGTTTCG
>DAOOQH010000191.1:0-7003 GCA_035388625.1 Chitinophagaceae bacterium
TGTAAACTATGCTGATTAAAAATCAGTAAACTATTCTCGGTCAGCCTCTCCTCACAAACCTTTACCTTATAATTCAGTTTTGTAAAAATTCAACAACTATTAAAATGTTTTGTGTCCTCAGAAACCTTTACCCTTTAACTACTTTTATAAAAAATTATACGACTTTTGAATGATGAATATTTTTGAAAACCAAAGAAATAGTATCATGGAATTCAACGAAATTTACTTCTGGACAGCAACAATAAGTAAATGGAGAAAATTGTTATCCGAGGATGCATTCAAAAACATTATCATTGAGTCAATGAACTATTTAACTCAAAAAAATAAGATTGCTGTATACGGTTTTGTTGTTATGCCAAATCATATTCACATTATTTGGGAAATGCTTGAAATGAACGGGAAAGAAAAACCGTATACATCATTTCTAAAACACACTTCACACCAAATGCAAAAAAAGTTAAGGATGATTAATATGAATACTTATCTCTCATATAATGTTGCAGAAATTACACGTAAACAAAGATATTGGAAGCGAGACCCTCTGGCAATAAAAATTTTAAGCAGGGAGATGTTACAACAAAAATTAGAGTACTGTCATAATAACCCATTGCAGGCACATTGGAATTTAGCGTCAACACAAGAAGACTATTTTTATTCATCTGCGTTTGATTACATGAATAATTTCAGTAGATTCTCATTCTTAACTCATTATTTTGATAGAGTCTGACATTTTATAATGTTTTGTGAGGACACAAACCATGGGACAGAATTAAATAAAACATTTTAAAGTTATATGAAAAAAGGATTTGAATTTCTCTCACAATTAAAAGAAAACAATAATCGTGAATGGTTTTCTTTACATAAACAAGAATTCGATTCAATTGTCAATGAAAATAAAATCTTTTTCAAAGAAATATATTCAGAACTTCAAAAGCACGATAGGCTTGATGATATTCATATCTTCAGGATTTACAATGATGTTCGCTTTTCAAAAAACAAATCTCCGTACAAGGTAAACTTTGGTGCTGGATATTCTCGTCAAAAGCCAATGTTACGAGGCGGATATTATATTCATTTAGAACAAAATAATAGTTTTGTAGGTGGCGGATTTTGGTCACCCAATAATGATGATTTGCTTAGAATTCGTAAAGAATTTGAAATGGATACCACAGAAATCGAAAAGATTACTTCAAACAAGATATTTGTAAAATATTTCAAAGAACTCAAAGGTGAATCAGGTGTAAAAATTGCGCCCAAAGGTTTCGATAAAAATCATCCAGCAATTAATTTAATAAAGAAAAAGCAATATGTAGTCATGAGAGAATTTAGTGATAAAGAAGTTTTGTCAAATACTTTTCAGAAAGAAGTCATCTTAACCTTCTTGGCAATGCGGCCTTTTTTTGATTATATGAGTGAGGTACTCACTTCAGATTTAAATGGAAATTCTTATTTCTAAAAAGGTGCTTCGTCTGGCGACAGAATGAGGCATTGCATTTGTGTGTGAGCTTCTCGTGCTAGTGTATTTACTATCATTGACCATAAAAGTTATATCACTGGCTTCAGCACGAGAAGCCAACGCACGGTCCTGACGCCTCATTCTCGCGCTAGCAGAGACAAATAAGTTTTGTACTATTCTTTTATGAGTTTATAAGTCGCTAATTTGTTGTTAGATTTTACTTTTAAGAAATAAACGCCCGAGGCATAACTTGAAATATTCAAACTATGTTTGCCTTTCAAGAATTTTTCTTGTAGTATAATTTCTCCAATGCTACTCATAAGTATAATTTCTGCAGGATCATTCAAACCTAATTCAAATAAACCTTGGCTCGGGTTGGGATAGATACTACTCTGTTTATCAGAATTTAAATCTTCGGTATTGGTTGCCCAAACCTGAGCACATAGACTTGTATCAATACAGCTTAAATAGTTTACAATTACCGCATAAGACCCTCCACCAATCGGTGTATAATTTGAATTGGTTGCTCCAGGAATAATGGCATTTTTATCACAATCAAACCATTGATAACTGCCCATATTGGGAGTCGATAAATTGGCACCACTCGATTGAATGACTGCAGTTAAAGTATCGATGGTGAGTTGCAATATAAGATTACTATCGCAACCTGACGCAGAAATAAATGTATGTGTATATATTCCCGAGCTTGTATAAACAGAACCATTGAATACAAAAGAATCGCACCCTGTTTCTACTATCGTACTATCCGATGTTTGATTTACTGTAATATATAATGCCAATACACTATCACACCCAGCTGCATTTACATAATTTTGTGCATACACACCCGTGTTTGTATAAGTAATGCCATTTTGAACAACTGAATCACATCCTGATATAATGAGAGCATTTGAGGTACTTTGAAGAATGGTTAGGTTTAAAGTATGAATTGAATCACATCCTGAAAGCGATGTGAATGTTGCGGTATAAGTTCCACTTGCGGTGAGTAAATTACTATTCCACATATAATTATAACAATTGGTCGCTGATGATGAATCGGAAATTGGTGAAATCACATGAACTGTTATTGGAGTGGATGCAGTAGACATACCACTTGATACACAAGTAACAAGACAATAATAAGAATCTGACGTATTGATTGTTGGGTTATATGTGTCATTGGTTTCTCCTGCAATTAAGCCAACTGAATTGTACCATTGGTATGCAATACCGCCACTAAGAATTGAATTTTGTAATGATAAATTACAAAGACTTCCATAACAAACCGTAGCAGCTGAAGCAATTGTTATGCCCGGATTAGGTGCACCTGTGCAAGGGTCTGTTGCTGAACCAATCTTAACCAAATGATCTTCGGTTTCACCATAGGTATAGTTTCCGCAGGGACTTAAATTTAATGCTTCGGTACAAACAATTCTCATGGCAGTAAAAGATGGATTGACTGTCGTTGGCACTATAAATGTGCCATTCACTACCCTTGGACTCATGGTATGAACCGATTCAAAATAAACTTCCTCGCCTATATCTGTAAAATCGTAATCATTATTGTAGTCAATCCAGATGCCCAGTTTATTTGCAAAGAAGGGCGCGCCATCGCATTCATCTTGTTCAATAGTAAAACTGACAATAGACCCTGGTGTTAAAGTCGTAATTGGCAATAAATTTAAAAAGTTTGAATACTTATTCAATACTGAACCAGTTCCGGGAGCCACTGTATTGCAACCATTCATATAAGAATAGGATGGATCTGTAGAATTGCCATTTAAACTTACATTATAAATATCAACATCTTGAAATGCAACTGGAGTTGAATTACAATAGCAACCATTCCAACTTGTAGAAATGGATACTGGGTTTGAGTATTGGCTAAATGTTCCACACATGACTAAACATCTATAAAATTTAGTTGTTGAAGGTGGTAATGATATGGTTGAGGTAGGACTCAATGGTCCTCCTCCACCAACAGTTGGTATATAGGGGCCGCCAATTCCAGATACTGATTCTTCCCACATAAAGATTAAACCTGTTCCTAAACTTGCAATATTTTGAATGGATAATGTAAATGGAGTATATGGACAAGGCGTAGTTGTTGTACTTAACGTATTTCCCGGAACTGGAATACCCATACAAGGTTGAGCTTCGCTAATTTGAAAACTTAAGATTGTTGCAATAATAAAACTCCAAAATACAAGTGCTTTAAAGGTAATTTTTTTGTACATGATTGTCTAAATGGTTTAGCATTTCATTTCTCATATTGGAATAGAAAAAATGAAATGATCGTTATTATGAATACATAAATGTAAAAATCTATTTTAGTAAAATTTCAACATTAACATTTATTCGCTTTCTTTTTTTGAACGATGAGGATATAGAGCGTTAGGGATAGTAACGAAAAGCCCGCATCCCGCGCCTCGCGGGGGAGGACTTGAAGTGAATAGCCCGCCCGAACGCCCAAATAACATGATTTAATTTTATGAACACATTCTTTTTAAACGAACTAAGATTTTAATTCAAGCACCCTATAAATATCGCTTCATTTTATATAAATTTGCACTCTAAAATTTTACCCCTTAATCCCTTTTCATGAATTTATATCAAAAACAACAGCACGAATTTTTAGGACGTCATATCGGGCCAAACGAAAATGAAACCGCATCGATGTTAAATACAATAGGTATGTCATCAATCGATGAATTGATTGAAAAAACAGTGCCTGCATCTATACGATTGAGTGGCGAATTAAATATCGATCCCCCGATGAGTGAATTCGAATATTTGAAAAAAATAGCTGAACTAGGAAATAAGAATCAACTTTTAAAGGATTGCATTGGAATGGGGTATTATGGCACCATTACGCCAAGTGTTATTCTTCGTAATATATTTGAAAACCCAGGATGGTATACCCAATACACACCTTACCAAGCCGAAATTGCACAAGGTCGTTTAGAAAGCTTACTCAATTTTCAAACCATGGTGAGCGACCTAACAGGTTTACCAATTGCAAATGCCTCTTTACTAGATGAAGCCACTGCGGCTGCCGAAGCCATGACATTACTCAATGGTTCGAAAGGAAAAGAAGGCAAACATAAATTTTTTATTGATCAATACACCTTTGCACAAACCATTGATGTAATGAAAACAAGGGCACTTCCTGTGGGTGTTGAACTTGTTATTGGTGATTATCAAACTGCTCATATTGACGAGAGTTTCTTTGGTGCCTTGGTTCAATATCCAAATTCGGAAGGGGCCATTTGTGATTATCGAAATTTTATTCAACAAGCACAAGCCCAAAACTGCGGTGTTGTGATGGCTTGCGATATTTTAGCTTTGGCTTTACTAACCCCTCCAGGCGAACTAGGTGCAGATATTGCTATTGGCAGCACGCAACGTTTTGGTGTTCCAATGGGATTTGGCGGACCACATGCTGCTTATTTTGCTACCAAGGATGAATACAAACGTGTAATACCGGGTCGTATTATTGGCATTAGTGTTGATGCTGAAGGCAACCGTTGTTTGCGTATGGCATTACAAACACGTGAACAACATATACGTCGCGAAAAAGCAACTTCAAATATTTGTACAGCACAAGCTTTGCTTTCAAACATGGCGGCCATGTATGCGGTTTATCATGGTGCAGATGGCATTCGTGATATTGCAAAACGAGTGTCTATTTACACCAAAGCATTAGCTGATGCATTAGGAGAAGCAAATGTATACAATCACTATTTTGATACTTTAAAAATTAAGGTTGATGATGCACAAGCAACTAAATTAACCTTAGAAAAAGCTGGATTTAATATTCGAACATTTGAACATAATTTTATTGGCATCTCTCTTGATGAAACCATTTTACCTGAACATATTATTGCGCTTTCGAAAGCCTTAAATGGTAAAGAAATTACCTATTCTGATATGTTAAGTCATATACCGGAATGGGCTACCCGAACGTCTGAGTTCTTAACCCATCCAGTGTTTAATAGTCATCATAGCGAAAGTCAAATGATGCGTTATATAAAAAGTTTAGAGGATAAAGATCTTGCCTTAAATCGTTCAATGATATCATTAGGTAGTTGCACCATGAAATTAAATGCTGCATCCGAAATGATACCAGTAAGCAATCCGCATTGGGGTTCATTACATCCATTTGCACCTAAACATCAGTGGTTAGGATATCAAGAAATGATTGCAGAATTAGAAAAAGATTTATGCGTGGTAACAGGTTTTGATGCATGTAGTTTACAACCTAATTCGGGTGCCCAAGGCGAGTATACAGGCTTATTGGTTATTAAAGCCTATCATGAAAGCCGAAACGACCATCATCGAAACGTAATACTTATTCCAATATCTGCACATGGCACCAACCCAGCTAGTGCTGCAATGTGTGGATTTAAAATTGTAATTGTTGCTTGCGACGACAAAGGTAATATTGATATGGCTGACATGAAAGCAAAGGCCATTGAATACAAAGATTCTTTAGCAGGCTTAATGGTTACCTACCCATCTACACATGGTGTTTTTGAAGAAACCATTAAAGAAATTTGTTCGTTGATTCACGAATATGGTGGACAAGTGTACATGGATGGCGCCAATATGAATGCACAAGTTGGTTTAACAAGTCCAGGCTATATCGGTGCCGATGTTTGTCATTTAAATTTACATAAAACATTCGCTATTCCACATGGTGGTGGTGGACCAGGTATGGGACCTATCTGCGTTAAATCGCAACTTGCTCCTTTTTTACCAACCCATACTGCTCATGCTACCGGAGGCAATACACCGATTCATGCAGTGAGTGCTGCCCCTTATGGCAGTGCAAGTATTTTATTAATATCGTATGCCTATATTAAAATGCTAGGCAATATTGGATTAAAGAAATCAACCCAATATGCTATTTTAAATGCAAACTATATGAAAGCGCGTTTAGAAACAGCATACAAGATTTTATACACAGGAACCAACGGAACTTGTGCACATGAATTTATTGTTGACCTTCGACCCTTTAAAGCATCGGGAATTGAAGCTGAAGATATTGCAAAACGTTTAATGGATTTTGGTTTTCATGCGCCTACCCTATCATTCCCTGTAGCAGGCACTTTAATGATTGAGCCAACAGAGAGTGAAGACAAAGCTGAATTAGATCGTTTTTGTGATGCCTTACTTTTCATTCGCAAAGAAATTGAAGCCGTTGTTGCGGGTCAGGTTGATGCTAAAAATAATGTATTAAAAAATGCGCCACATACGCAATGGGTCATTACAGCCGATGAATGGAATAAACCTTATTCGCGACAAACTGCTGCTTTCCCACTTGATTGGGTTAAAGCAAACAAGTTTTGGCCATCTGTTAGTCGTGTGAATAATACCCATGGTGATCGTCATTTGATTTGCACATGCGAACCAACGGAGAGTTATATGCAGAGTTAATTTGATGTAGAGATTGAGATAAAATTTTGGGCGTTCAAGCGGGCTATTCAGTCCAAGTCCTCCCCCGATTGCGAAAAACAATCGGTTCGTTCCTCACCTTGTTTTTCT
>DAOOQH010000192.1:0-6929 GCA_035388625.1 Chitinophagaceae bacterium
CATTTTTTAAATTTAAGGGTGCAAATGTAAGAAGTATTTTCAAAAAAAAGCACAATATCTTTGAAATTATACAGAAATAATTGCCTTTTAGTAGATTAAACTTAAGATTTCAATAGAATCTTGCCATCTAATTGCCGAAATTAGATCATTCTTAAAAATAATTTTAGATTTATCAAGCTAAATTTATTCGTCAAATATTATTGCTTTAACTTAGCGCGATTTCGTAAAATTCACATAAAAAAAACAGAATTTTGGCTTATTCTGCCAAAGTATTAAAATAATATTAGATGAAAGATTTTTCGTTTGTGACAAGTTCACATCCTGGTTATATTGAAGAGTTGTATAAAGATTTTGTTCTCAATCCACAAAGTGTTGACCCCGAATTAAAAAAGTTTTTTGAAGGATATGATTTCGCAATCGGAAATCGGAATGAAGAAGTTACTGAAAATAAAAACTCAAATACCTCTCCATCCAAATCGGCTCAGCTTAAATTACCAATTGAAGATGCTCCAAATTTTGATATGGTTAAAGAATTTGCGGTTTATCAATTAATCAAAGGATATCGTAAAAGAGGTCATCTATTAAGTCATACAAATCCAATTCGAAAAAGAAAGGATAGAAACGCAAATCTTGATTTAGCCTATTTTGGTTTAAGCGAGCTTGATTTAGAATCCGAGTTTAATGCGCCAAGTTTTTTAGGGATGAAAAAATCAAAATTAAAAGACATTATTTCGCACCTTCAAAAAATTTATACTTCAACAGTAGGAATAGAATATACCTATATTAATAACGAAATTATTTACAAATGGGTTGAAACCGAATTTGAAAAAATAATGACTGAAGAACTTCCTCTAATAAAAAAGAAAAGAATTTTGGAGAAATTAAATCAAGGTGTCATATTCGAAAAATTTCTTCATACAAAATTCATAGGTCAAAAACGTTTCTCTTTAGAAGGGGGTGAAAGCACTATCGCTGCATTAGATGCGATTATTAGCGAAGCAGCCGAAAGAGATGTACAAGAAGTTGTGATGGGTATGGCGCATCGTGGTCGTTTAAATATTTTGACCAATATCCTCCAAAAAACGTACGAGCAAGTCTTTACTGAATTTGGTGGCAATGCACCACTTGATTCTACAATGGGGAGTGGCGATGTTAAATATCATTTAGGTTATAAAAGTGATGTAACAACTTTACATAATAAAAAAATCAATCTTCAATTGGCGCCTAATCCTTCACATCTTGAAGCAGTAAATCCAGTGGTTGAAGGATTTGCGAGAGCGAAGGCCGATACTTTATATGCAAGTGACTACGATAAAATTTTACCGATACTCATACATGGTGATGCATCAGTAGCAGGTCAGGGCATTGTTTACGAGGTTTTGCAAATGAGTAATTTGAATGGATACTATACTGGGGGCACCATTCATTATGTGATTAATAATCAAATTGGTTTTACAACCGATTTTGATGACGCTCGTAGTACAGATTATTGTACTAGTATCGCTACCATGGTTCAAGCACCTGTATTTCATGTAAATGGCGACGATCCAGAAGCGGTAGTTAAAGTTGCTGAACTTGCTTTGCGATTCAGACAAGAATTTAATTGCGATGTTTTTATCGATATGGTATGTTATCGTAAACATGGACATAACGAAGGCGATGATCCTAAATTTACACAACCAGAGATGTATGCTTTAATTGATAAACATCCTAACCCACGCGAAGTTTATTTAAAAAAATTAGAGCAACAAGGCGAAGTGGATAATGCACTTGCTAAAGAAATGGAAAAAATGTTTTGGGCAGATTTGCAAGATCGCTTAGATGAAGTGAAACAAAAACCTTTGCCATACACTCGACAAGAACCGGAGATTGCATGGGCTGCACTTCGTCGTTCGAATGAGAATGATTTTCAATCTTCACCGAATACCGCAATTAGTAAAGAATTATTTACAAAAGTATTTGATGGTATGATGAAAGTACCCGATGGTTTTTCTCCTTTGAAAAAGGTACAAAAATTAATTGACGAGAAGGTGAAACTTTATCACGAAAAAAATGAAATTGATTGGGCAACAGGCGAATTGCTCGCTTATGGAAGTTTATTAGCTGAAGGGAAGGATGTGAGAATGAGCGGACAAGATGTTGAAAGAGGTACATTCTCACACAGACATGCTGTTATTTATGATGAGAATACAAACCATGAATATAATCGCCTAAGTAAATTGAATGAAAAACAAGGTCGATTTTTAATTTACAATTCACTCTTGAGTGAGTATGCTGTACTTGGTTTTGAGTATGGTTATGCAATGGCAAATCCGAATACCTTAGTTATTTGGGAAGCTCAATTTGGTGATTTTTGTAATGGAGCGCAAACTATTATTGATCAATTTATTACAGGCGGAGAAACAAAATGGGGTAAGCAAAATGGTGTGGTTATTTTATTACCCCACGGTTATGAAGGTCAAGGGCCAGAGCACTCAAGCGGTAGAATGGAACGTTTTCTTCAGCTTTGTGCCGAAAACAATATGATCATAACCAATTGCACCACTTCTGCTAATTTATTTCATGCCCTTCGTCGTCAAGTTGCTTTTGAATTCAGAAAGCCTATGATTAATTTTTCACCAAAAGCAAATCTTCGTTTAGCAAAAGCATATAGTAAGGCAGATGAATTTACAAATGGGAAGTTTAAAGAATTGATAGATGATGAATTAGTAAAAGATTCAAAAGCTGTAAAGAGAGTCTTGCTTTGTAGTGGTAAAATTTACTACGATTTATTAGGCTATAAAGAAGAAAATAATAGACATGATATTGCCATTATTCGTCTAGAGCAAATTCATCCTTTGCCAATGAATCAAATAATTGATTTGTATCAAAGTAAGTACAAAAGTGCACAATGGGTTTGGGTTCAAGAGGAACCAAGAAATATGGGAGCCGCTTCATTTTTAAAGATGAATATTGATGACCAGGCCTTGAAAATTGGCTATCTAACCCGAATGGCAAGTGCTTCAACAGCAACTGGATATGCGAAAAAGCATGCCGAAGAACAAAATGCATTGATTGAAGGTGCGTTTAAAATGTAAGGATTTAGAATTGCTAAGTATAATTTCTTAAGTTTAAAGAATCTCAACTTTGTTTGATTAAGATATTCTTTAAGTATTAACTTATATGTCTACTGGCCAGTAACGAATAAACCATTGAATCTAAAAATTGACCTTCATAATAAAAATCTTCTTTGAAATGAGCTTCACGAATAAAATTATTTTTTTCTAAAATTGACATAGAGGCTACATTCTCAGGGTCAATAATAGCCTCAACCGAATGAAATTTGATTTCATTAAAACCATAATCAAGCACAGCTTTCATTGCCTCATTCATATAACCTAGCCGATGATATTTGGTGTTTAACATATATCCAATTTCACCACGAAAATTTTCTTTTTTCATTCTTACAAATCCAATAGTCCCAATTAGTTCATTAGTTTCTTTCAAGATAATACCCCAATTGATGCCTTCATTATTATCAATGGTAGTATCTATTCGCTGAATTAATTCAATTGCATCCTGAACTGATTTGGCTCTCGGGCGCGCAATATATTTCATGATCTCTTCGCTCGAACGAAAAATAAAAAGTGTTGGTGCATCATTCAAAGTTAGTCTGCGAAGAGTTAAACGTTGAGTTGATAAAACAGGAAATGGATTGAAATTTACTTCAAGCATAGCTTGTAATTATTTATAGTCAGAATAAGAGGTAATTAGAGAATATATGTTGTTCATTTTATCTTGGTTCCCAAATTGTTTCAACGCCTTTGTTTTTGAATAAAATGTATCTAGAGAGTACAAATAAATAATCTGAAAGTCGATTTAAATAAATAATGACTAATTCATCTATAAACTGATTTTCTTGTTGCATATGAACACAAATTCGCTCTGCTCGTCGGCAAACACAACGAACAATATGACATGAAGATGCAGCCTGATCACCACCTGGAAGAACAAAATGTTTGAGCTCAGGAAGTTCTTCATTCATTTTGTCAATTTGGTTTTCGAGCAATTCGATATCCGTTTCTTTTAAATCAGGTATATGCATTTTTGTATCCTTCTCAGGGTCGCATGCAAGTGATGATCCTATTGTAAAAAGTCGATCTTGAATTTCTTTGAGAATATTTTTGGTTTCTTGAATCTGAATTAAGTCACTGATATTTCCAATCCATGAATTTAATTCATCTACAGTACCATAAGCTTCGATACGGATATGACTTTTAGGAATTCGGGTACCGCCAATTAGGCCGGTGGTGCCATTGTCGCCTGTTTTTGTATATATTTTAAATGCCATTTTTATGTATCTTTTTTATACGAGAGAATCATTATCAACTTTCATAACAGGTAATTCGGTTGGTAAGGAGTCTTTCTTTTGTTTTTGTATTTCTTGATTATTATTTTGATCTGTTTCAACTAATCCATCACGTAAACGAATGACTCTTCTGGCATATTTAGCAATATCTTCTTCATGTGTTACTAAAATAACCGTATTCCCACCTTGATGAATTGAGTCAAAGATGTCCATGATTTCAATCGAAGTTTTAGTATCTAAATTTCCTGTTGGCTCATCAGCCAATATAATGGATGGATTATTTACCAAGGCTCTTGCAATCGCTACACGTTGACATTGTCCTCCTGATAGCTCATTGGGTTTATGATGCCAACGATCTGATAAATTGACTTTAATTAAAACTTCTTTCGCTTTTTCTTCACGTTCTTTTTTTGAAACCCCACTATAAACGAGCGGCAGTGCAACATTTTCTAATGCACTTAATCGAGGAAGGAGATTAAATTGTTGAAATACAAATCCAATTTCTTTATTTCTAATCTCTGCCAGCGCATCTTCATTAATAGTACTTACATTATTATTGTTCAAAATATATTTTCCTGCAGTGGGTGTATCTAAGCAACCCAATATATTCATTAATGTTGATTTCCCGGAACCAGAAGGTCCCATCAATGCCACATATTCATTTTTATAGATAGATAAATTAAGCCCACGTAAGACAGGAATGACTTGCTTCCCAAGGTAATAATGCTTGTATAAGTTTTCTATTTTTATTATTTCATCCATAAATAAACTGTGTGTAAAAATAGTATATTTGTCGCCCATGATACAAGATATTCTAGATTATTTTCGACATATTACTGCTATTCAAATTTTAGACATCTTTATTGTCTTACTTCTCATTTTTCAACTTTTTAGAGCCTTAAGAGGAAGTATTGCTTTTAATATTTTTATTGGCACTTTAGCTATTTATGTATTGTGGTTAGTAGTGAATAAACTACGTATGCCTTTAATGAGTGAAATACTTGATCGGTTGGTCAGTATTGGCTTAATCGGTTTGATCGTGGTGTTTCAACCAGAAATTCGAAAATTCTTAGTCGCACTAGGACGTCGAACACCACTTGGTAAAAAAGGATTTATTAGTCGGCTTTTTCAATCTAATTCACTCAATAAGTATATTGTTGAAGAAGAAGTGATTGAAGAAATTACTGAAGCATTAACCTATCTTCAAGATAAAAAATTAGGTGCCATTTTAGTGATTGCGTGTTCTGATCGATTTGAATTTGATACCAATACGGGTAAAATGATCAATGGAATTGTGAGTTCAAAATTAATTGAAAGCATATTTGTAAAATCAAGTCCACTACATGATGGTGCTGTTTTAATTGATAAGGATAATTTAATTGCTGCAGGTGTTGTTTTGCCAATTAGTGATAATTCAAATCTGCCGGCAAATATTGGTTTGAGACATCGGTCGGGTGTTGGGGCAAGCGAACATAGTGATGTTTTGGTTGTCATTCTTTCAGAAGAAACAGGTAAATTCTCAATTTCAAAAAGTGGAAATTTGTTTCAAGATATTCGCTTAGAAGAGGTGAAGAAAGAAATGTATAAGGCCATGACATCTTAAATTAAAAGAGAGTATTCTAATTATTTCAATTTAAATATTGAGACAACCCAAATTGCCCAAGCTAGAATAAAACAAATACCTCCAAGTGGTGTTAAGATACCAAGACCACTTAGGCCAATAATACTTGCGCTTTTGAATGCACAAAGCAAATATATTGAGCCTGAAAAAAGGATTATGCCTCCAAGAAAAAATATAAAAATTGTTTTGATAAATTTTGCTTCGACTTGTGATGCATACAAACCTAAAATAAGTAGCGCAATGGCATGATAAAATTGATAGCGAACACCTGTTTCAAAACTAGTGAGTAAGTCGGGTGTAAAAATAGTTTTTAAGTAATGAGCACCAAATGCGCCAAAAATAACAGCGAGCATGGCCAGAATAGTTCCACTTAAAAGGGCGGGTTTATACATGATTTGTAATGATTTGTGTAAAGATAGATTCATCTAAATGATTCATATCAATAATATATTTCGATTGGTTGTATATAGCTTTTCGTTCGGCTAATTTTCGTTCTATAAAGTAAACTAATTCATCTTCGCTAAATTTGTCAATTAATGGGCGATGACTAGTTTCATGCTTTAAGTTAGATAAAATCAAATCTGCACTTGCATCAAGCAAAACGGTGATTCCAGTTTGATTCATTAAATCCATATTTTCGTGAAAGCAAGGTGTACCGCCTCCAGTAGCCATTATAAATTGACTATCTTTTTCAATTATTGCATTCAAATAATAAGATTCTCTTTCTCTAAAATAGACTTCGCCTTTAGTATTAAATATGTTGGATATAGAGTCATGCTCTTTTTGTTCAATAAATTCGTCTAAATCAATCAAAGGCATGTGATGAAGTTCAGACATTTTTTTTGCCCAAAAACTCTTACCACATCCCATAAAACCTATTAAGTAAAATCGCATAATCAAACCAGAAATACAAAAGTATCTTATTATCTATTTAAATTCTAAATTCTAAATTCTAAATTC
>DAOOQH010000193.1:0-6920 GCA_035388625.1 Chitinophagaceae bacterium
AATAAGTGCAGCAAATGGATATAGAATTTATAAACCAGCTACAAGTGTATTTCTTTTGAGGAATACAACTGGTGGTGTTTATCCGTATACGCTTTCTGGTGTAGTTTCAATTATCTCAAGTAGTGCAGGTTCGGCATATTATAGTTGGGCATACAATTGGACAGTTCGAGCGGCATGCCAAAGTCCTAAACAAATAGTAACCGCAACTATAAATTCTGTAACATCAAGTAAATCAATTGTAAGTGCATGCAATTCATATACTTGGTCGGTGAATGCACAAACCTATACTGCAACTGGTATTTATACCTATACTTCAATTCCGGCAAGTGGTTGTTTACGAACCGACTCATTAGTTTTAACTGTAGGTGTTTCTGGTGGAAATCCGCCTCAAAATATTACTTCTTGCGGAAACTATACTTGGCCTTTAACTGGATTGACCTATACCAATAGTGGTGTTTATATGGCTTCATTTGTTAACCAAAATGGATGTGATTCATCATGGCAATTAAATCTTACCATTCAAACATGTATTTCAAACTTGCAATTAAAATTATATTTAGAAGGTTATTACCTTAATGCTGGAACCATGGTGCCCGTATTAATGAATCAAGGAATAGGAAATGATACCTCACTTGTGGATTTTATAACAGTTGAATTAAGAAATCCATCAAACAATAGTTTGGTAGCTTCAAGTAATGTTGCGCTCAATACAAATGGTATTTGCAATGCAAGCTTTGCGGTAAATCCTGGAAATTATTATATCGTTGTAAAACATCGAAACACTATAGAAACATGGAGTGCCAACCCGATGTATTTTGGAGCTTCACAAACTAACTACGATTTCAGCACATCCAGCAATACAGCTTACGGAAATAATTTAAATGAAATTCAAAATGGCGTTTGGGCATTATATACGGCCGATTTAAATAGCGATGAAAATGTAGATATGCTTGATTTAGCAGGACTAGAAGCCGATGTTTATAATATTATTTTTGGTTATTTTTCAAGTGATTTAAACGGTGATGGAAATGTTGATTTGTTGGATGTTCCTATTATGGAAGAGAATTTGAGCAATTTTATCATGTCATCTCATCCTTAAACTTTTAAAATAACTATATGATTTATAAAAGATTTTGATTAGCGTATAAGATGAAAAGAAAATGAATTAAAATAGTTAAAAAGAGCCATTAGATTTTTATACCTTTGATTTTATCATTGCCATCTCAGTATAAACATTTAAAAATCAAGATAATTATAATGGAAGATAATTCAATTCAAACAGATAGTAGTAAAAACCAACTTATCATATTTTTAGCCGTTGCACTCGGTCTTGTTGTTATTGGGTTTATGTTGTACAAATTAGTTAATTTTCCAAGCAAGGATAAACCAATACCATTTAAAACAGAAGAAAATGTACCTGAGAAAAAACAACCTCTTGAAAATGTTGCCACTTCTGAACATGATGAAACACTGAAAGAATTAGCAGCTGAATTAAATAAATCGTGTCCAACCATGATTGATGCAGAAACGCAGCTGACTTCCGTAGTGGGTATGCCTAATAATGAACTTCAATATAATTATACTTTGATCAATTATGAAAAAGAAGGATTTGATGTCCAAACTTTTGAAACCAATATGCGATCAATCATTTCGAATGCAATTATTAGTAATCCAGACTTAAAAGTTTTTCGTGATATGCGAACAACTTTATCCTATCAATACAATGATAAAAATGGGATGTATATTTTGAAGCTTTCGTTTCAACCCGATTTGTATAAATAAATTGGGGATTCATTTTATTTACTCGAAAAAATTGAAAATGCGGCTTCTGCTTGCAATACCAACATTTCATAACCATTTTTAATCTGTGCGCCTTCATCTTCACATCGTCGTAAAAAAGCTGTTTTTTCTGGATTATAGATTAAATCAAAAGCAAAATAATTTTCATCAATAAAATGATAGGGTAAGGGTAACATATCTTGGGTGTGTGGAAACATTCCAACCGGTGTCGTATTGATCAGCAAATGATAATCTTTAAATATCGACTCAGTGAGATCTGAATAAGCTATACTTCCTTTTATTTCATTTCTGCTGACAGATTGAAAGGGAATCTTCAATTTTTGTAAAACATATTTTACTGCTTTGGATGAACCTCCATTGCCAAAAACCAAAGCCTTCATTTTTTTCGAATCGATAAATGCATGTAACGATTTTTCAAATCCAATGATATCTGTATTATATCCTTTTAGTTTTCCTTGATCAACTTTGACACAATTTACTGCGCCAATTTTTTTAGCTGTTTCATCTATTAAATCTAAATAAGGTAATACCTTTTCTTTGTATGGAATGGTGACATTAAATCCATTTAGTTGATGCAATTGAATAATTTCGGGCAAGGCATCTAAATCATGTAATTCGTAATTTCTATATTTTGCATCGATGCCTAAGGTGTAAAACTTTTCAGCAAAATATCTTTCTGAAAAAGAATGCGACAAAGGATAGCCAATTAAGCCGTAATTTTTCAAGGTGTGGAAATTAATCTTTCGATAAGTAAAATTCAAAAGTATCACCTCTTAATCCTAAACGTGTTGCTTCTAATGGGATTACTTCATTTGGAGCAATATTACCTAGGTTGACATTAGCTCCACATAGCTCCATAAAATAAACTTGTTGTGCTTTTTGAGGTGCTTCCCAAATAATTTTTTCTTCAGGTATTTGAGTTAAAATTTCTTGCACTAAGCCTTCTCTTACTTCACCGCTACTTCTATAAATACCTACATTGCCAGCTTCTCTTGCTTCAGCAATAACATAGGTGCTACCTGATTCAAGTTCAGCCTTCATTAATTCAATCCATTTATAAGGTGGTATAATATGAGCTGCATCTTTACTTCCAACTTCACTTAATACCGTCACAATTTTAGCAAGCTTTTCAATATATCCACATTTTTCTGAGTGAGGAATGCTAATTGATCCATCAGAAACTTCAACATGTTTTAAACCATAATCTTGAATCATACTGATATACTCATCAAAACAATTTCTAATTAAAAAAGCTTCAAATAAGGTACCTCCAAAATAAACTGGCATGCCGGCTTCTGCATAAATGGCCAATTTTTCTCTAAGATGAGGGGTTACCATTGAAGTGCCAAATCCAAGTTTTACAATATCAACATAAGGATCAGCAACAGATAAAAAGTTTTTTACTTCTTGATTACTAAGCCCTTTGTCCATCACCATCGTTAATCCATGTTTTCTTGGCTTGCTGTCTCTTTCGGGTATTTGAGGTAAATTGAAATTCATTTTGCAAATGTAATATCTCAAACGGTATTTTGTTGCGATCTTAAAAAGAGTATTTAATGTTTGGTGTTCCGTTAACATTTCTTTAGATTAGAGGAAAATATTAAAATAATGAAGAATCTATTTACTCTCTTACTTATTGGGCTGTCATTATTTTGTAAGGCGCAAACCACAATAACAGCTTCATATACCACAACCACTGTTACCTTTAGTACGGGTCTTACCTATGTTACTTTTGCCGTTCGAAATAATAATTCCTTCCCAGTTACAATTACAGATATGAGTTGTTTACAAGCCAATTTGTATGAAGATAACGTGTATTCACTGTTTTATTCTGTTACCTCATTAAGCGGCCCTCCAACTGTAGCTAGTCCAACTTGGACATTATTATCTACTTCAACAGCTCCGATCACAGTTAGTGTCATTGGTCAGGTAATTCCGTTTAAATGTATTGGATTAGTCATTCCAGCTTCAACAACCTATCGATTTGCATTACAAGGTAGCAAAGGAACGGCAGTTAGAGGTGCCTCTAGTCCAAATATATTTTCATCTGGAGGCGTTGATTTATTAGTAGGTGATAATGCTTCTACTGGCGGACAAGTTGGATACTTTGGTTGGCAAAATATCGGTAATTCTGGACTGCCTTATTTTTTTGATGGTAGCATTACTTTTGCTCAGGCTTCAGCATTTACAGATGTTGAGATTCGAAAAATTATTAAGCCAACAACAGCATGTTCATCTACAAGCAATACTTTAATGGCTGAGGTATGCAATAAATCATCACATACTTTAAACTTTGCTACCAATAATACGAATGTCAATTTTGTAGTATCTGGTCCTATTTCACAAACTTCAAATGTGCCCATTACATCTGGTTCACTTCCTCCTTGTGGTTGCGTAAATGCAGTATTGGGTGGTGTTAATTTTTCTTCATCTGGTGTCTATAATATCTCTGCTATTGCAAGCATTACAGGAGCCACTGATGCTAATTTGTCAAATAATACAGTGATTGATTCGATACAAAATTATAAACCTATTGTAACGCCTGGTTTGGATAGCGTTTGTCAATTTACAAGTGGTGCTTTATTTCCTGGTTTTACTGGAAGTAATTGTCAATCAAGAGATCGAACATTTACGCTCAATACGTTAATTACACTTCCATCTTTATCTGAAGGTTCAAGTGATGCAACCGCTGTGCAATTTGCTCAATCAAGTTTACCAGGTTTACCATCGGGCGCTATTATTACAGGTGGAAGATTGTTCATCACTAATTTAAATGGTCAAACTAACGGAACCTTTGGTGATGAAGCTCGATTTAATATTTATTCGCCTACTTTCGGTCCAGGTGCTCCCTTTGTGCCTGGTGCAGCAGGTAGTCCGTTAAATTTCGCTGTTTATAATTTTGATTATAGTTTGCCAATACTAGCATCACAACTTAATTCAATGTATTCTGTTATCGGAGCTGGTGGCACTTTTTCAATAGGATATTGGGAAACATTTAATGATGTAATTGGTGCAAGTGATATCGTTTTAAACGCTCAATCATTAACTACCCAAGCAAGTTTAATTATTGAATACACAATACCTCCAAATACAAAATGGTATTTATCGCCAAGCACTGGGTCATCATTTTACACTGGTTCAAATATGAATCCTTTTACAACAACAGGTTCTGGATTATTCAATACGAATACTGTAGGCACTTATACTTTTTATGCAGCTTGTTCAGCCGATACTGCCTGTCGTGTACCAGCAATTATTAAAGTAAAAGCTTCACCTGCTGTTGTTCAAGATAGTTTAGAGGCATGTGAAGTTCTTTCAAGTACTGGAAATGCAGTATTTGATTTGACAACAGTCAGTGGTGCTGTGTCGGCTTTCAATCCGTTAGCAACGGTTTCATTTTATCAAGATATTAATCTTTCTTTACTGATCAATACACCAACAGCCTATGTTTCAAATACTGATTATGTGTTTTCAAGAGTTGAAGTCGCTGGTTGTTCTTCATCAGATTCAATTTATTTACTTGTGCATCCCAAACCACAATTTGTTTCATCACTTGTAAGTGGCGCAGTTTGTCAACCAGATTATATTGATGTTGCCAATTTAATAGATCCTTTTAGTACTGTGAGTTCAGGCACTGATACCTTATATTATTCAGATCCTTTTTATACGATACCGCATCCAAATCCTCATTTTATTACTACTTCAGATACAGTGTACATGTTATTTGAAACAAATACATCTCCAGTTTGCAAAGATAGTTCTGATGCCATCATTACTATTTTTCCTTCAAACAATTTTATTGTAAGTCAAGATACTTTTGGAAACTATTCAATCCCTGGTCCAACTGGTTGTTTTAGCATGGTATTATTAGATGGGATTTCCGATACCTTACATTCAACAACTGATTGTTCGCGTATTGCTTCAGTGACCGATATTCCGAATGGTATTTCTTTAGGTAATACAACAATTTGTGAAATAGTAGATCCTGCTGTTCCTACACATAATGGTCAGCCCTATGTAAATCGATCCTATCAAATTACACCAAACACAAATGATAGTGCAATTGTTTGTTTATATTTTTTAGATGATGATTTAGTTCAATATAATAATCAGGCTTTTGGTGTATGGCCCTTATTACCAACAGCAGCCAATCCTACATTTATGTCTAATTTATGTATTACACAAACACATAACGGCGATTTAAATACGCCAGTTCATACTGCAAATGCGATTCCAAATACTTCAATTACCGCAACCTATGATACAGCAACTACGGTATGGACGCTCTGTTTTCCTGTAGATAGTTTCTCATTCTTTTATTTACATAGTCAAAATCCATTTAATTTTCCGCTCTCTGCTCAGCTAATTAGTTTTTCTGGTAGAAGAGAGCAAAACGCCAATAAATTAGAATGGACAACTGCTAACGAGGAAAATAATAGTCATTTTATTTTAGAAAGAAGTAATGACGGTAAAGTATTTTATCCAATCTCAAATTCTATCATTTCAAAAGCAGTCAATGGAAATAGCCAAGTAAATTTGAATTATGATTTTATTGATAATCAACCTTTAGCTGGTCACAATTATTACAAACTCATCCAATTTGATTTAGATGGTAAACAAAGTCAAAGCCAAATCGTTGATATTTTCCATGCTAAAAATAATGCAGTCAAACTTTATCCAAATCCTATTTTTAATGATTTAAATATAGAAATAGAATCTGAAAAAAATGCCAGTACATTCATCAAAATTATTGATGCAACTGGAAGAGTGGTGCGCACTACACAATTGCAATTGCAAATTGGAACAAATAAAACTTCAATTAATTTAGATGAACTTTCTGCTGGTATTTATCAAGTGTTGATTTCAAATACGCAAGGGCTTCGATATTCAGAAACTATTCGTAAGAATTAAAAGGTTGGCATATTTGTACTATTATTTGGAGAAAGGTTATCAGAAATAATTATTATATGGTAGTCCGTTATTGTACACCATTTCAATTCTTCTTTAATGTGTCAAATAGCTTTAACTCTAATTGATAGTTCAGTAAGCCATTGTCTCACAGATACCCTTTGGATGAAGAGAAGTAAAATATCTTAATAACCCTCTATTATTATTATTAT
>DAOOQH010000194.1:0-6871 GCA_035388625.1 Chitinophagaceae bacterium
CAGAAAAGACAAAAAAGAGAGTGAGTAAACTAATTTTTTCATATTAAATATTTTTAATGCTTATCCGCAAATTAACCTATGCAAACCAGGCGAATGCAGTAACCGCAACTAATAGTCGTTCAAATATTTTCTCATTGAAATTTCTGCGGTTGAATCGGTATGTAAATTCGTTCAAATAATTCTGCATATACTTATTATTTACATGGTGATGAATGCCTTTAATTTTCTTTTTAGCATTACTAATGGCTATATGCACCCATGGGAAAACATTGCAGACTTCCTTTTTGTTGCGTATGATATGTACTTGGTGTTCTTCAACTAGATTTTCTAAAGGCGTATAACATCGTCTGCCATCAGTCATTACAGTTGCACTTCGCCCAATCATTTTTGGAACTTCATACCCAATATCTTTTTTGGACAGGGAATCAACCACTGTCATCTTTAAATATTTAGCTCCTTTGTCTCCTCTATTAACGGCCACCAGAACCTTTTCATTTCGATCAATTTCTTTGAAAGCTTGTCCTTTATGGTTCACGCCTTGTTTTCGATGTCCAGCAAAGAAGCCTTCATCAAGTTCAACGAACCCATCCAACTGATATTGCTCATCTCGTTTGCCCATCATAATTCGAATCTTATGCATCATTAACCAAATTGGTTCATAACGATTATGACCAAGTAAATTCTGCATTTCCTTGGCTGAATATCCCTTCTTCGTAATCAACATCAAATACAAAACTGTCAACCAGATCCGATAAGGTAATTTGGAATTCTCCATAATAGTCCCTTTTCTTAACCCTGTTCTTTTACTGCAAGCATTGCAATGCCATACAATTTTGGAACTACTCCAATGAAGATCTTTGCTTGAGCAAAAGCTACATACTAGACCGTGTTGCTCACGATAATCCCGTAAGAAGTCAATACATTTTTGTTCCGTGTCAAAACGCTTTAAAAATTGTGTTAGATGCATAAAATATAATTTTATACAAAGTTTAATAGACACAACGTAACCAGTTTACGTACGTAGGTAAGTTTACGGATAAACATTATATTTTTTAATTGCCTAAAGGTAAAAATTAATTCGAATCCAAAAAAGATATTTTAACATTAATAGGATAGAATGAATGCCTTTGAGTTTAGTTATTTTACCACATAAATTAAATTCCCATTTGATAAAATACTGCCCGAATTTACAGCATAATTATAACTGATTAGTTTATTATTACATTCAGGCTGAGTTGATTTACCTCCAAAAATTCCACCCTTACAAATTTCCTGAGTTGCTTTTTCACGCTTAATATCTGAAATTCGTATAACCTTATTATCAAATTGGTTGATAATTTCTAGATCATATTCTGTATTCAACGACTCAAGTGAATTTCCTTGACGATCAATAAAACCTAGCGACATTGTATCGCCATAATAATACGAATCTTGCGCATAAAGTGAATCCACCAATTCTGTATAATTTGTGTTTTGCTTATATTTTTTAATTAGTACCGAATCAGCTTCAGACTGTTGATAGTGAACTAAATACAAGGTGATTGTTTCATAACCCCTGCAATCTTCAATTATACATCGCTTGCATGAAATAATGCCAATCATAAAAGCGAACAAACTAAAATACTTTTGAAACATTTTAATCAAGAATGAATTGTTTAGATAAAATCAAACGTAAACTTAATTAATTGATTTGATAAGCACTAAAATTCTTCAATTAGGTTTAATATTAATTTTAAAGGTTGTTTTTGAAATTATATTCTAAGAAATCAAATCCTTCCTTATTTAAAATAATAAAGACCCGAATCTTCAGGTCTTTATTATTTTAAATTAAAGTATAAAGCTCATTAAGATGAACTAAAACTGTATTGTTTTATTTAATCACACTAATTTTTCCAGTATATTGTTGGTCATTCAAATTTACACGAATAACATAATTTCCAGCAGCCCAATTAGAAGTATTGATATCTACATAATGTTTCCCATTATGTACATCTTTTGAATTTTCTTGATAAATAATTTGACCTCTTAAATCGGTTACTACCAACGACAATTTAGATAACTCAATGATATCAACTGATAAGTGAACCATATCTCTTGTTGGATTTGGGAATAAGTGAATATTTCCAGCCTCTTCAATATTCGTAATTCCATTAGGAGCAGATGCTAAATTATTTGCATTTATAAATTGATAATCTGAACCTACTTTTTTCCAAATCATGGTTACAACTTCAAGTTTGCTTTTATCCCAAGTTGAAGGGATGGTATATGTAAATGATTTGTTGATTGTTTGGTTTGCTGCAAATGATCCGTTCACTAAGTTGGTTCCCCAAGTACCTGTAACACCACCACGCAATACATGATGATGAGCCACAACACCAGTTTGACCGTTTTGCGTATTCATAACGCCATCTTCAACAAGATAAACATTCACATAATAATCGCCACTACCTGCTGACCAAAATTTATTAACTGTATTGACAGTTAAAGTTGAACCTGAAATACTATAGTTATATCCAGTGCTTGCTACAACGGGTGTGTTCACAAATGAGTCAACAGTTGCCTTTACATTTGTTTGTGTGGCACCTGTATAAATACCACCTGAGGTTGAATAAGCTGTTCTATTAATTCCTATAGCACAAAAAGCTGGCCAACCAGCACCTGAAGCAAAATCATTATAAAAATCACCCGCTGTTTGATTATACATATCGCTTGATGAAGAACCATAAGTTCCCATTATAATTGATTTCGCTTCATTATCAGCAGTTATGCCTTCAAAAAGAGTCCATCCCCAACTACCACATGGACCACACCAAGTTGCAGTTGTTTTGTTTACAATAGCCACATTTTTATTAGGCGGTGTTTGTGCATTGCTTGCGAAAAAGCTTGCGACAAGAAGACTTAAGGTAAAAAGTTTTTTCATTTTTTAATTTTTAATGTTTACAATAATTGTGAATTGAACTCCCAAAGGATGGTTAAATCAAATGAGAGACGAAATTTATTAACCTAAAGTTAGTAAAAAATCAATAAAAAAATCGAATGAAGTTTTTTTTAGTTTGATTGAAGGATGAAATATCCGATGGAAATAAAAAAATCTACAATTTATTGCGAGTTACATTGGGATATTGCCATGCTTTTTTCGAGGCATGTTTGCTACCTTATTTTGCAACATCGAAAATCCTTTAATTAATTTCTTCCTGGTTTCAGAAGGTATTATCACTTCATCAATAAAGCCACGAGCCGCTGCGCCGTAAGGATTTGCAAATTTTTCGGCATACTCTGCAACCTTTTCATCTAATTTTTCCTGCGGATTGGTTGCATTTTCAATTTCCTTTTTAAATATGATTTCAACTGCACCTTTCGAGCCCATTACCGCAATTTCAGCATTCGGGAAAGCAAAGTTCAAATCTGCACCTATATGCTTTGAATTCATTACATCATACGCGCCACCATAAGCTTTTCGGGTAATGACAGTAATTTTGGGAACGGTAGCTTCACAGAATGCATACAATAGTTTTGCACCGTTGGTAATAATTCCATTCCACTCTTGATCAGTACCAGGTAAAAAACCAGGCACATCTACACATACTAATAATGGGATATTAAATGCGTCACAAAATCGAACAAAACGAGCGCCTTTTTTACTTGAATTATTATCTAAAACGCCAGCCATTGAAGCTGGTTGATTTGCAACTACACCTATACTTCTTCCAGCAATTCGAGCAAAACCAACCACAATATTTTCAGCATAATCTTTATGAACTTCTAAAAATGATTCTGAATCACATATTTCATTAATTACCTCTTTCATATCATAAGGCATATTCGAATTTAATGGAATCATTGTATCAAGTTTCTCACGTGCTTCATTTCCTAATTCATATGGATAAATAGGCGCTTCATCCTCACAGTTTTGAGGCATATATGACAATAATTTTTTGATATGTTGAATACATTCAACTTCATTACTACAAGCAAAATGGGTAACACCACTTTTACTCGCATGAGTATGCGCACCACCAAGCTCCTCACTTGTTACCTCTTCATGGGTTACCGTTTTTACAACATTCGGACCTGTTACAAACATATATGAAGTATGCTCAACCATTAAAATAAAATCGGTGATGGCTGGCGAATAAACGGCACCACCTGCACATGGCCCCATAATAGCTGACAATTGCGGTATTACACCTGATGCCTTTGTATTTCTATAAAAAATATCTGCATATCCTCCTAGTGATACTACCCCTTCTTGAATACGAGCACCACCACTATCATTTAAGCCAATAACAGGCGCGCCATTTTCCATGGCCATATCCATAATTTTACATATTTTTTCAGCATGTGTTTCGCTTAAACTACCACCGAACACTGTAAAATCCTGTGAGAAAACATAAACCAATCGTCCATTCACAGTGCCATATCCTGTTACTACCCCATCACCTAGATACTGTTCTTTCTCCATGCCAAAATCAGTACTGCGATGGGTTACCAACATCCCAATTTCTTCAAATGAGCCTTCATCTAATAATACTTGTATTCGCTCTCTAGCTGTTAATTTTCCTTTTTTATGTTGACTTTCAATTCGGTTTTGACCTCCACCTAAATAGGCTGATTCAACTTTTTGTGCTAGTATTTCAAATTTGTTCATGCGACAAATATAATTACAAGATTTTGGATCAGGAGGAAATGATATTTCAAAACCCCTCAATTTTATTCTCGAATTCTAACCTTCAATCCATCAATACTAGTATGGTTTTTTTCTTGGATATATTGTTTTAATCCAAACTCTCCCTTTTTTTCAGCCCAATCAAAATGAATACTGCGTTCGCTTTTGTAATCATACAAAGGAATACCATAACCACAAGAAGTTTGTACTAAATGAATATCAGCTACTATTATTTGACGAGTACTCGGATATATTTCGAAATGAGGGCTGAGGTGAGTCCATTCTATATCTGTTGGCAAAACCGCCTTTGCTTTCCCATATAATCTTAAGATATTCGGCACCTTGTCGAATGAACAAAACATAAAAGTAATTCGGCCATTTTCATTGATATGAGCAGCTGTCTCGTTCCCACTCCCAATAATATCCATATAGGCCACTTGGTTTGAAGATAAAACCCGAAATGAATCCAATCCTTTTGGAGAGAGGTTAATATGACCATTTTCACTCAAGGGTGCTGAACTAACAAAAAAGAGCTTTTGTTGTAAAATAAAATCTTTATGATGTTCAAGAATGGATTCTGTAAACTTGCCCATGAAATTTGTGTATTTATTTTGAAATCAATCTATCTAAACTCCATTTACCTGGACCAGTCAATAAAAGCACAAGATAAATAGCGAAATAAAAAAAAGCATGATTGAGTTCATAGCCATGATCACCAGCCGAGACAATTTGATTTTTATCGAGCACATAAACAATATATCCCATACAAATTAACAAAGGCACAAGCGCCAGTCGAGTTAATAATCCGAATATCAATAAGAAACTGCAAATCAATTCGGCAAACACTGTGAGTCCAAGTGAAATCGCCCCACCCTTACCTAAAAAGTTCACATTTTTTTCCCAGAAATCTGAATGAGCCATTTCTGAAAAATGAGTTAGTTTATGATAGCCATAAAACGCCATAGCCACGCCAACTGTGAGTCGAAGTAAGAATAATCCAATATTTAAAGTGGTTTCATTATAGTGAACAGAAAAAAGTTTACGCATATATAAGATATTTGATTGCAAATATATCTAGGTCTATTAGTATTATGAAGGTTAATTTTAATATTATGTTTACTTAGTAAGCGAACAATTCTATTGACTGAATATTAGATTTGCCTACCCAATAAATGTTTGGTCTAGAAAAATGCATCCATTACAATTGAACTATGCAAGCATTTTTTTTATGCTACAAACCCAGTATTTATCTATCTTTTAAAGATTGAAAAATAAAAATTTAATATTTTTTCTCACCTTTGCTAACAAATTTAAAACACCCGTCGTCTAAACCATCAAACAAATTTATTAATTCAAAAACAAAAATTATGAAAACAAGATTACTTCTTATTGTTGCTTTATTTTTAGCAGCATTCAGCTCAAATGCACAAATAACGTGCAATCCAGCCTTTACATTTACAACGCCCACAACAGGCAATGTACAATTTACAGCCACCTTCCCAGTATCGACGAGCTCTTATTATTGGAATTTCGGTAATGGAACTTCAGGATATGGTTCTAGTGCAACAGGAACTTACAACACACCTGGCACATACACAGCTTGCTTATATGTATCTGACTCTTCCTTTTTAGGAGGATGTTTCGATTCATCTTGCGTAACGATTACAATTACTGGATCACCTATATCTTGCAATCCAGCCTTTTCTTTTACAGTTAACCCTTCTGGATCTGTGTCTTTTTCATCAACAGCATTTTCTCCTACAGCAACCTATACTTGGAACTTTGGTAATGGCACAACAGGATCTGGTGCAAATGCAACCTGTGTTTACACACCAGGAACTTATAATGCTTGTTTAGTAGTTACTGACGGAACTTGCATTGATTCATTATGTCAATTAGTTACCGTAAGTGGGGGACCATCTTGCAGTGCTAATTTCTCAATCGTTCCTGATAGTATAGCAGGTGGTTCTTCTTATATTGGCTTTAATTGGAGTACTGGAGTTGGATTAAGTTATTTATGGACTTGGGGCGATGGCACAACTAGTACAGGCGCTTATCCTTCTCATACCTATACTACAACAGGCATCTATACAATCTGTCTTACTGTAACTGGTGGTGGATGTGTTGATTCAATGTGTATTACTCAAGCGTTAAAAACAGAAGGGATGGCATTTATTCAAGTTCAAGCACCAGCTGGATTAAATA
>DAOOQH010000195.1:0-6862 GCA_035388625.1 Chitinophagaceae bacterium
GATTTTTGAATAGTCGCTAACGAATAAAATTCTTGTTCTTGAAATTGTATCATTTGATGCCACCAATCGGCCGATGAAATCAGTGCATGCTTAATGGTTTCAGCTATACCGCTTTTTAAAATAGAAAGATCAAGTGTTTTTAAAAATGCAGTTTGAATATAAATCGCTGTTGGATGCTGAAAAGTGCCGATATTATTTTTAATATTATTGAAATCAATAGCCGTTTTGCCACCATAACAAGCATCTACCATGGATAATAAGGTGGTTGGAATATTCATAAAATCGATACCACGTTTGTAAACAGAGGCTGCAAATCCACCTATATCCGAAATCATTCCGCCTCCAATATTTATTAATACTGAAGATCGATCTGCCTTTAAACGATCAAGTTCACTCCATATTAAATTGCAAGTGGCTAAGTTTTTATTTGATTCTCCTTGCGGAATCACAATTAAAGAGGATGTATTGAATTGAGGTAATAATTTTTTAAATAATGGAATACAAAATCCATTTGTATTGGCATCTGCCAAAAGAATATACTGGGTATATTTTTGTTCACTAAGGAAATCTGAGAATGCGCTTTCCTCTTCTTGATAAAAAATATTATTCATTATACTTCAATTAATTGATTCGCTGAAAAGGCCTCTGGCTTTTGGCTAAACCATTGTTTTACTATTGCCCATGTTTCTTGAAATAGTTTAGATGATCGATATGTATCTAGGTTGGTGGCATCATTCCAGTGACTATAGGTAAAAAAAATGCAAGGGTTATCATGATCTTGCCATAGTTCAAGATGAGTGCATCCTTCAAAATTTTTAATTAATTCTTTACGGGTTTCAAAAAAATGTTTAAAATCGTCAATATATTTTTGTTCGAAACTTAGCTTCACAACACGTATCATTCGAAAAATAGTTTTATGGTATTATAAAATAAACTTCTGTCGTTGCTTTCTTGAAAACCGAATAGGCGGGCAGCATTGCCTCTATTGATCGCAATTTCGAGATGATCGGCGGTATTGAACAGGCAAAGTTTTTCACCTTCTTGTACATCATTATAATGTTCACTGATAGAGGTAATTTCTTCATCGCGCATGAATAGGATTTTAAAATTTCTTCCTTGTCTTGCCTCTTCAAATTGTTTGTGAGTAACATTCAGCACAACATTACCAAATTGATCTATATAAATAACTTGTGCCTCCAACATATTATTTGAATAAAATGCTTTGGCTAGTTGTTTTACCACAATTTGATTGACGGCAATGTTTTCGAGACCAACATGCATATTATGTAATATAGATGCTGTAGTTGAGATAAAGAGATCGGCAATATTTAAAAAATTATAATCAACAATTCTATCTGTTATTTTATACAGTTGCATTGGCTTATCGTCAAAGAGCATGGTCATAAAACCATTGTCGGCACAAAAAATATGTTGACCGTTTTCAAAAGCGTACAATAATTGTTTTGCAGGATGAGCGTAGAGGTCATTCAAAACAAAATGAAATGAGCCTTCTGGGAAATGTCGATAGGATTGCTTGAAAATATAAACAGCTTGTTGTAAATTAAAGCCTGAGATCGTATGCGAAATATCAATGATTTGGCTATCACTTAAAGATGTTAAAATTCGGCCTTTAACACTTGCAAGCGCATGGTTTTGAATTCCAAAATCGGTAGTCAGTGTTATAATCGGCATCGGGCAAAAGTAAGATATATTCTCTAGTTGAGAAAGCAGATAGATTGTTTGATTGGAATTAAAATTTTTGCATTGTGTTTTGGAGAAATTTATTGTGGCTGATGAATATTAATCCAAAGGGTTAACCTAGATTTTGCAGTTGAAATTCTATTACTTAGTCGAAATGCTTTACAGCTTATACTTTGAGAACATTTTTTGAGCTTACAATTGCTTGCTATTCTTTCGACTAATAAATTATACCAAACCTTTATCTGTTTCGCCTTTCAACTTTTCATAACGCATCCAACTGCAAAATCTGGGTTTAATTGAGTAAATCAAAAATCAAATTAGATTAAAAATCGAATTTGTTTTATTCATTGACCAAACTTAAATTTTCGTCAGAAAGATGAGCGATAGGTTTCTTGCTTGCTTTGCGTCCTCTAAAGAACATATACATATTTAAGAAGAGCATGATTCCTAAATAAATTGAAAAACCACCAATTTTCATACTCAGAATTTCAATCATTTCTTGGTAGTTTTGAACAAACTCATTAATACGAAGTATGAGTAATGCAAAGCCAATGTTGAGCAGATAAAAGCCAACTTCAAAGAGTTTATTAGTACTAGAAGCAATGCTTTCTTTACCATGAAAAATATCGAGCATGAAAACAAGGGCATTTTTAAATAAAGTGCGCGCAACATAATAGGTGAGTAAAAGGGCAATTGGTAAATAGATAAAGTAGGCAATAAGAAGGATTTGATTGTTTTGAATAATTTCTGGAGTGTGCATGATATTTATTTTTTTATTGATGAATGATGTTGTTTTCTTTTTCGGGCGAGATAAATGATGAGGAGATTACTATAATGTAATATGCCAAGTGATAAGATAATCATTGCGCTTTTAGTTGATATGTCGCTTAGTAAATTTGAAAGGGTTGAGATCGATTGCCACGAGTAAATCATGATACTCGCGTATCCTAAGTTGAGTAAATAATAACCAATGAGCAATAATTTGTTGACGCTATCTGCAATTGTTTTGTCTTCTAATTCAAGTTCAATAAAATGAATTCCGTTTTTATAGCAAATCCATCCAACCCGAACAGTTATGAAAAATGTGATAATCAAATAAACTGCATAAGCAACAAGATTCAACAAATTCATAAACATGTTATTTCTAACACAAAACTAAATAAAAATACTAAACTTTCAGAAAATATTGAAAGTTTAGTATTTGAATAACAATTCATCTTTCTTGAAATTACAACCTTTTAGGGTTTGAATCAGTTTCTTTAAGCCATTAAATAGTTTGATGACAAGGCAAGAATCTCGTCTAGTAATTTGCGATCATTACATAAACGCGGAATTTTATGTTGTCCGCCCAATTTGCCTTTATTTTTTAGCCAAAGATTAAAAATTCCCTTTTCGAGGATATTGATTTTAGGCTTTGTTAAAGCAATGTCTTTGTATCTTTTAGCTTCATAATCTGAATTAACCTCTTGCAGCGCACGATCCAATGTTTCAGTAAATAATGCTATATCATTGGGTGCGTGGTCAAATTCTATTGCCCATTCATGACAACCATTTGATTCGTTTGAAAAATAAACGGGTGCCGCCGTATAATCATTCACAACAGCATTTGTTTTTCTACTTGCTTTGGCAATAGCATAATCAGCATTATCAACTATCAATTCTTCTCCAAAAGCATTGATAAAACTTTTTATTCTGCCAGAAACTTTTATTCTAAATGGATTAGTAGATACAAATTGAATGGTATCTCCAACAATATAACGCCATAAACCCGAATTGGTACTGATGACAATTGCATAATTTTTCCCAATTTCAACATCTTCTAAATCCAATGTTTCAGGGTTTTCTTTGCCATATTCTTCCATTGGCATAAATTCATAAAAGATACCATGATTTAGGAATAATAATAAACCATCTCTTCCAATAATATCTTGTGCTGCAAAAAAACCTTCTGACGCATTATAGGTTTCTAGGTAATGCATATTTGCTGAAGGAATCAAATTTTTAAATTGATGTTCATATGGAGTAAAATTTACGCCGCCATGCATATAAAGCTCAAGATTGGGCCAAACATCATGTAAATTATTTTTACCTGTGATTTCAAATATTTTTTTAATTAAAACAATGGTCCATGTGGGTACACCTGCAATCATGGTGACATCTTCAAGAATCGTTGACTGAGCCATTTTTTCAATCTTTTCTTCCCATTCTTGCATAAGTGCAATTGAAATATCTGGCGTTCGTATGAGTTGCGTAAAGTACGACATGTTTTGAATCATCACCGCCGATAAATCACCATAATACGAATCAGCATTTAACTGATTTACTTGATGACTCCCTCCAAGCGTGAGACATTTTCCAGACATAATACCCGACTGCGGAAAATTTCGATAATAAAGCGCTAATAAATCTTTTGCAGATTTAAAATGTCCATCTTCTAATGATTCATTACTTACAGGAATAAATTTACTTTTATCAGAAGTTGTACCACTCGATTTAGCAAACCATGTGATGGGCGAATTCCATAAAACATTTTGGTTCCCCTCCATCATCCGTTGGATATAAGGTTTAATGTCCTCATACTCATTGATAGGTGTATTTTTTTTAAATTCTTTGATGGTATTGATATGTTGAAAATCAAACTTTTTGCCATATTCGGTAAATTGGCCGCTATGTACTAAATTATTAAAAAGCATAGCTTGCGTACTCTCAGGATTGAGCAAAAAATTATCAATGGAACTCCATCTTAATTTTATAAAACCTTTAATTGCTGGACTCACTATTTTCATACGTTCAATTCACTTTTCATATTTTCATTGATCACCATATTGATCTCAAGAAAAGGTAAATGTAATTTTTTATTTTTGAATATGGAAGCATATCCAAACTTGTGAAGTATCAAATGCCATTTAAATATTTACCTTTTTTCTTAATTCGAAGTTCTGACCAAGATATAATTTTCTTACTTGTTCATCAGAAGCAAGTTCTTCTGCTGTACCCGATTTTAAAATATTACCGTCATATAATAAATAGGCCCTATCTGTAATGGAAAGAGTTTCTTGAACATTATGATCAGTAATTAAAATGCCAATATTTTTAAACTTTAATTGTTCAACAATAAGCTGAATATCTTCAACAGCAATGGGGTCGATACCTGCAAATGGTTCGTCAAGCAAAATAAATTTTGGATTTACTGCCAATGCCCTTGCAATTTCTGTTCGTCTGCGCTCGCCACCGCTTAATACATCGCCCGGACTTTTACGTACATGGGTTAATCTAAATTCGGATAGTAATGATTCTAGTTTTTCTTTTTGTGCTTCTTGTGAAAGCGATGTGATTTCAAGAACAGATATAATATTATCTTCAACACTCATTTTACGAAAGATAGATGCCTCTTGTGGCAAATATCCAATTCCCAATTGAGCACGCTTATACATTGGAAGTTTGGTGATATTAATATTATCTAAAAACACTTCACCTTCGTCAGGTTTAATTAAACCAACCACCATATAAAATGTAGTTGTTTTTCCAGCACCATTCGGACCCAATAAGCCAACAATTTCGCCTTGTTTAACTTCAACAGAAACTTGTTTTACAACGGTTCTTTTCCCATATCGTTTAACCAGTTCGGTTGTTTTTATTTGTGAAAGCATGATGTAAAATTAAATGGATTAATTGAAAGAAAGGCTAAACTCAATTTTGATTTTTTTCGAGTCGTATACCTATACTCATCACCTCAAGCAATGGATCGGCACGCATAATTTGTTCAAGTTGAATTTTATAAACTCCTTTTTTCGAAAAATGCATGGGTTTGCCATCTCGCGACATTGGCATTCGATGTTCCCAAATTTCATTCATTCCTCTGCCAAGCCATTTGCCGTCGGGCTGAGCCAATGGAATTTCTATTTTAACAGATTGATATTCTGATTCACTAGGGTTGGTTGTTTTTACATTCAACCAAATATTTGAGTAAGGATATGCATCAGTATGACGCATGGTTAAATACATCGTATAAGTTGAAACTGTATCTTTTATTTCAAATTCATAAAATGGTTTAAAACTTGCTTTCCACTTATGTGATGGAATGGCAATATTTTTTTCGAATATATTGGATTGAAGACATCCATTTAAAAGAACGAAAGTTAAGATAACAATGAGCAACTTGATTTGTTTGATATACATGTTCATTAAATTATAACGCATTTAGTAATTGTTCTTTCGCTTGTTCCAATTCATCTTTCATCATGACAACTAATTTTTGAATATCAACATCATTTGCTTTTGATCCCATTGTATTAATTTCTCTTCCAATTTCTTGAAGTAGAAATCCTAATTTTTTACCTTTAATCATATCTTTCTCTTCAAGTAAATCAAAAAAGTATTCGCAGTGATGAAGGAGTCTGTTTTTTTCTTCGGTGATATCAAAACGTTCAACATAATAAATGATTTCTTGCTCTAATCTATTTTTATCAATTGAGTTTGAATTTGCTAAATCATTCAGGGCGTTATTCAGCTTTTCTTTGAGTCGATCAAGTCTATTTGATTCCAGTGGTTTTACCTCATTACAAAGCGATTCAATTTTTTTAATATTGGATAAGATATGTCTCTCAAGCATAATGCCTTCCTGTGTTCTGTGTTGATTTAAAAGTATACATACTTCATCAATTCTTGCAGATAGTTCATTCCACAATTTTTCATCTAATGTGTCATTCACAGAAGAAACAATTTCAGGCATACGCATTAATGTAGACAACATATCCTTTTTTTCTAAGTTTAGTTCATCTGCAATTTGATTCATTGCATCATGATAATATCTTGCCAACTCAAGGTTAACCGTTACAGGTTTTGATGTGCCATGTTGTTTTAAAAAAATACTTAAATCAATACTTCCTCTTGATAAATGTTGTTGTATTTGATTTCGAATATTAATTTCATAGAGCTTTAAAATAGAAGGTAGTTTTGAATTAATTTCAAATTGTTTGCCATTAAGCGATCGAATTTCGAGTGAGCAAATGAAGTCACCTAAATTAAATTCTAATCTCCCAAAACCAGTCATTGATTGTAACATACTTATATTTTAATTGCGCTAAAAATAATTCAATTAACGCGAACGAGAAGAAAAAATAATTTTACAATTTAGAATGATTTGAATGTGAGTTGTATA
>DAOOQH010000196.1:0-6821 GCA_035388625.1 Chitinophagaceae bacterium
AAATCATTAGTTACACTAATTAATTCAACCTTATCAACGATTTCATTTGTGTTATCAACTGCCGCAGGAATATCACTAAAAAGTGATGTCATCTGCTCCGTATTTTTAAAGAAGAATTGATTATTATAAAACGCAAACCGTTTATTTTTTATATCCGGATCATCATCTACAAATTCCTTCATTTTAGGTGTGCTTTGCAATTCACCCGTATTAACACAAAGCAAAATATCGTGTGCATTACTATCTTCTTCTTCAACATAATGCGAATCGTTACTAGCAATGATTTTTACATTATATTTTTCAGCCAAACGCAACAATTCAATATTCACTTTATTTTGATCAGGAATATCATGACGTTGAATTTCAACATAATAATCCTCACCGAAAATATCTAGCCACCATTTAAATTCCTTCTCACCAGCTTCTGGTCCATCTCTCAAAATGGTTCGAGGCACAGAGGCGCCTAAACAACAAGTAGATGCAATGAGCCCTTCATGATATTGTAAAATAAGTTCCTTATCGATACGAGGATATTTGCCATATAATCCTTCTGTAAATCCAAGAGAACATAATTTGATTAAATTTTTATATCCTTGCTTGTTTTTGGCAAGTAATAGTTGGTGATACCTAATATCTTTTTGCTCTTTTGTGAACTGTTGCTTATGTCTATTTTCAACTAAATAAAACTCGCAACCAACAATAGGTTTTACCAATAAATTACCACTTTCATCTTTATATTTTTTTGATTCTTTTACAAAATCAAATACACCAAACATATTACCATGATCTGTAATAGCAATGGCTGGCATACTATCAGCAACTGCTTTTTTAAACAATTTTTTAATGCTACTAGCACCGTCAAGCAATGAATATTGGGTATGATTATGTAAATGTGAAAACTGCATGAAATAAAATCTAAGATTTCAAAAGTATGAAATAGTCATTTCGACTCCAGAAAAAGTTATGTACATCTTGGTATTATGTCTCGCAAAGCGTTTCGAAAAATTGAATTGAGATATGATTTAGATCTTGATAAAATTGATTGTGGGTGTATTTCATCTCGAAACTTCATTTTTAGGTTTTAAAACTTAACTAGAATCAAATTATTCAACTGAACTAATGATAAAATATTTGATCTCTTCGTTTATCTTTGCCATCTAATAAAAAAGCAGATATGCCATCATTTGATATAACGAGCAAAGTCGATCTTCAAACCCTTGATAATGCAGTAAACACAGTTAAAAAAGAAATACAAAATCGTTTCGATTTCAAAGGGTCTCATGTTGAAATAGAATTGAATAAAAAAGATTTTAAAATCAATCTTGAAGCTGATAGCGATATGAAAATGGAACAAATTTGCGATGTTCTATTAAGCAGATCAATGCGTCAAGGACTTGATCCTAATGCATTTGATTTAACCAAAGATCCTTACCCATCGGGTAAAATAGTGAAAAAAGAAGTGATTGTTAAAAATGGTATTGCGCAAGAAGATGCAAAAAAAATAGTGAAATTGATTAAAGAAAGCGGCTTGAAGGTGCAAGTAGCTATTATGGATGATATTGTACGTGTAACTGGAAAAAAGATTGACGATTTACAAGAAGTCATTCAATTTTGTAGAACAGCCGATATTCAAATTCCCCTCCAATATGTAAATATGAAGAGTTAAACCCGAAATTCTTCGATCTTTTTTTTATAATTTAAAATCTTTCTATTACATTTGCAATTCTTAAAAAATCGCATGGTTAGCAATCATGCACAAAAAACTTAAAGAATATGAAACAAGGCATTCATCCTGAAGCATTCAGATTTGTAATTTTCAAAGATATGAGTAACGAAACGTCATTCTTATCTCGTTCAACCGCTAAATCATCTGAAACCATGACTTGGGAAGATGGTAAGGAATATCCAGTTATTAAATTGGAGGTATCAAATACATCCCATCCTTTTTATACTGGTAAAAATGTATTACTAGATACTGCAGGACGTATTGATAAATTCAACAAGCGTTACGCAAAGAAAAAACAAGTTGATGTTCAACCGGCCGAAGGGCAACCAGTTGACGGTCAATAAAAATATTTTAAGGAGCTTAATTAGCTCCTTTTTTTATGGGCAATTCATATCAATTTTAACTTTCGACTGAAATAATTTGAGCAATGTAAAATAATCTCAAGCATGAACTAGTTATATTTGATCAACTAAATATTACAATGGGCATTCTAGAAATTGATCAAACCAATCGCCAAATCACGGTGTTATCGAATATTTTTTTATATGGAAATGCAATTAGTCAATCCATTAAAATTGAAATGCAAGATGAAATTAATCAGCTCTGGAATGAACCACGAGGAATAGTCTGGTTAGACCAATATCCATATCTTATCAATTTTGACATCAAAGTTTTTTTATTCCCTGATTTAAAAATTCATGATATCCTATTAAATAAAAACCCACGAAATAATTATTTCCGAATTGAAGAATTTGCTCATGGCAATATCTCATTTGTGGATGGATTGGGTTGTAATACTGGTTATTTTAAATTAGAGAATTTATATAAAGGGAGCACAACTGCTGCGCATGAATACGGGCATACATTAGGACTGCCCCATCCCGAAGAACTAGATATTCGAGGACAGGGTCAACCTGGTATTATGTACCCAAGAGGAACCATTGTTGATGCTATTTATCAGTATGAACCTACAGCTCTTCCAGGTGAAAAAGGTGGAACACTCTACCCTATCCATCGACGAGTATTACAACACGATATAGATAATTTAAGAGTTGATCATTTTATCCAAAACCGTAACTATTGTCTGGGCAAATTTTCATCCGTTTATCATGAACAACATGATGAAGGAATTTCTGGTATCGTTTAACCATAATGATATTATTTGCTGAATTCATTTACTTTTGCCATCGAAAAAATTAATGATGAAACAAATTCAACTTGCTGTTTTACTTATCTTTATTGGGATGCTTGTAAATGCCCAAACCAAAGTATCAGGTATTGTAACAGATACTAAAGGAGAAACTCTGATAGGCGTAAATATTTCTCTTCTTAATTCTTATGATGGGGCCACTTCAAAACTCAATGGAGATTATTCGTTTGAAACCTTTGAACAAGATTCAGTAACATTGAAAGCAAGCTATACAGGGTATTCAACACAAGAAAAACGGGTGAAGTTAGAAGGAAAAGAATTGATTGTCAATTTTGAATTGAAGGAAAAAGTAAGTGATTTAAAAGCTGTTGTAATCAGTGCTGGTTCATTTGAAGCAAGCGATGAAAAGAAAGGAACAGTTTTAAAGGCATTGGATATTGTTACCACTGCAGGTAGCAGTGGAGATACATATGGTGCTTTGAAAACACTTCCAGGTACACAACAAACAAACGATAGAGAAGGATTATTTGTAAGAGGTGGAACTGGAGCTGAAACGCAAACATTTATAGATGGCACATGGGTAAAAAATGCGTTTAGTGCTTCTATTCCTGATTTAGGCGCACGCGGTCGATTTAACCCGTTTATTTTTAAAGGTACTGTTTTTAGTGCTGGTGGATATTCGGCACTTTACGGACAGGCGTTATCTTCTGCTGTTATACTAGAAACTATTGACCTTCCTGAAAGATCATCTGCAAACTTTAATTTATCATCAGTTGGAATAGGAGGAAGTATTCAAACCCTCAGTAAGAATAAAAAAGAATCATTTGGTGTTGGATACAATTACGTAAATCTAACTCCATATTTTGCGCTGATAAAGCAAAATATCGATTATAAAACAGCCCCAACTGTTCATCAAATTGATTTGAATTATAGAGCAAAGATTTCACAATCAGGGATCATCAAATTTTACGGTTATCTAAATAATACAAAAATTAATATTGAAAGAGCCAATGTCGATAGTCGCGATTACGACAATCCAAAATTTGAATATAACGATGAATTTTCTGTTAAGAATAATAATGTCTATGGGAATCTTTCATATAAAGATTATTTCAAAAAGGGCTGGAAATTGAATATTGGTTTAAGCGCAAGTTATAATCATGATGATATTAATACAAAAGTTTTAAATGAATCAAATCAAGTAGTGAGTGATAGCAATTTTGCCAATCGTAATTGGTTGAATATTGAAAATGGCAATTCGCAAATCACAACAAAACTTGTTATTGAAAAAAGCTTAAATAATTTAAATGCAATACGTTTTGGGGCAGAATATATTTATGGTGGCGATCATAATTTTGTTCAATTAAAATCCGATTCCCTTCAATCTATCACGTTTACTGATAAAAGATTAGTAGATAATTTTACCTCCTTATTTGCTGAAACCGATATCTATATTACAAATGAAATTGCGGGTAAAGTTGGTGTTCGAGGTGAGTATTCATCATTATTAAATCAGTTTAATATTGCACCTAGAGTGTCTGCAGCATATAAATTAAAAAGAGCTGGACAATTTTCAATTGCTTACGGTATGTTTTATCAAAAGCCCGAACAACGTTATCTTTTGCAAAATCAAAATTTGCAATATATGAGGGCTGATCACTATATAATTAATTATCAATATCAACCTAAGGATAGATTACTAAGACTAGAAGCCTATTATAAAAATTATGATCAATTAATTAAATCAAATGGAATTCCAAATAATAATGGATTAGGATATGCAAGAGGCATTGAATTATTTTATCGCGATAAGAAGTCAATAAAGGGGATTGATTTTTGGATATCATATTCGTTTATTGATAGCAAACGTGATTTTTCGAATTATATAAAATTGGTTCAACCCGATTTTGTAGCCAATCATGTTGGATCTTTTGTGTTTAAAAAATTCTGGACGAAATATATGTTTGGCATTAATGGAACTTATACTTATTCATCTGGGCGCCCATACATTAATGCGAATAAACTTGAGTCTTCAAATTTCATGTCTGATAGAACAATTGATTATCATAATTTCAGCATTTCTGCAAATTATTTAAAAACGATTAAAAAAGCATTCACTGTATTTGTACTTAGTATCAACAATCCTTTTGGATTTAAACAAGTATATGGAAACAATTTTGCATCAAAAGATTTAAATGGAGATGGCTTACTCTATAAACAAGCTATTACGCCAACAGCCAGACAATTTGTATTTATTGGAATGTTTATGAGTTGGGGAATTGATAGAACACAAGAAGCCATTGATGGGAATTTGTAAATTTATTTGAATTATTAATTCCAGATTTATCCTATATTTGACCTCAAATTTACAAACATGAAAAAATTAATCTTGTCTTTAAGTCTATGCCTAATCACTTTCATTGGCTTTTCTCAATCTGAAAATTATGTAAAAGGGATGAAGGGGATGTTAGTTAGATTAGAAGCTGCACAAATGAATCCACTTTCATACCAAGAAGCTGCAAATGGATTTTCAAGAATTGCAGCGGCTGAAACAAAAGAATGGCTTCCAAAATATTATGCTGCTTACAGTTTAATTATGCAAGCCTTGTTTACAAAGGAGAAAGAAACAATTGACCCAATTTTAGATAGAGCTGATAATTATCTTTCTGAAATTTCAGAATCGGTAAGTAATGATGAAGTAATGTGCTTACAAGCATTTAGTAAAAGTACTCGAATTGGAGTTGATCCAATGAATCGTGGAATGAAATTTGGCGGTGAAAGTGCTAAGTATTTAGCCCAAGCCAAAGCAATGAATCCAAATAACCCACGTATTTATTTTTTACAAGGACAATCAGCATTTTATACACCAGAACAATTTGGTGGTGGTAAAAAAGTAGCACTAGGTTTATTTCAAACTTCAGTTGATAAATTTGGCAGCTTCAAACCTAAAAGTGAATTGATGCCAACATGGGGAAAAGAAGCAGCGGTGAAAATGTTAGAAGAGTGTAAATAGTAATATTTTTAAGTTTAATAATTATAAAATGTCTCAATTAAATTGAGACATTTTTTTTGTATGTAATCTATGAAGAAAGTTTATTTAATATTGTTTTGCCTAATAACAGAAAGTTGTCAAGATGCTTATTTTTCAAGAATTTCAAAAAACGATATTGGTAAAGAAAAACCTAAAGAAGGCGAATGGTTATATGAGCATCATGAAAATGGTCAAACATTTAGAGAGTTTCAAAGGTCAAAACATATTATACCTGATTCCAATAAAAATACAATAATCTTGCAACCAATAGGCACATTTACAAAATCACAACTCAACCTAATAAATCTTACGAATGAATATCTTCATTATTTCTTTCAATTGACAATTAAAACAGAAGCTACATTCAATGATTCCGCAATTCCTCAACATTCGAAAAGAATAGGATCTGCCAATAATGAGCAATTATTTGCCCCCTATATTCTTGATTCTATTCTAAGAAATAGATACAAGAATTGCTTGTTAGTTATGGCGATTACAGAAAAAGATTTGTATCATAAAAAGGATTGGAATTATGTATTTGGGTTGGCTTCATTACAAAACAGAGTTGGTGTTACATCTTTATATAGATTTGAAACTAATGTTAAAAGTGATTCTAATAAATTAGAGTTACTAAGGCTCATTAAAACTAGTTCTCATGAAATTGGACATATGTTCGGAATACACCATTGTACATATGCTGCTTGCGTAATGAATGCATCGAATAGTTTAGAAGAGCTTGATAAAACAACAGTCAGGTTGTGCTCTCAATGTCAACGAAAAATTTATTCAAGTATTAATTATGATTCAGAGAAAAGACTGAAAGAACTAATTCTTAATGTTTATCCGTAAACTTACCTAAGTACGTAAACTGGTTACGTTGTGTCTATTGAACTTTGTATAAAATTATATTTTAT
>DAOOQH010000197.1:0-6712 GCA_035388625.1 Chitinophagaceae bacterium
GTGGTTATTTAGTGACAAGATTGAATACCATGCATCAAACAAATGGCGTCATTGCGAATGGACCTGGTCCATTAAACTTGGTTTACCGCTGTCAGCTAGAAGAAAATGGACAAATAGCTTCAGGTATTACATGTTCACTTTTAAAAAACACTTACGGCACCACTGCAGTTAATCCAAATGCCTACTTAGAAAGATCGTTACTCAATTTCACCCAAGGTTTTAAATCAGATATTTTATTTGTACAAGGTTTGAATGATACGCCAATACAAATGTATTCATGGCCAAGCTTCAAGCAAGATATAATGAATTGTACGAATTGTAAGCAATCTCAATTTTTAGAATTGGCTAATGTTGGACATGGCGCCTTATTTATAGATTCAACAGCAAAAATTACCTTCAATCAATTTATCAATAGTAGATAATTGCCTTTAACATTTAACCTTATCTAACCATTCAATAATTGCTCAATAGCCTGCGCTACCTTATCAACATTTGGAAGCATAGCTTGTTCAAGTAATACATTCATAGGCACAGCCGGCAAATCCATAGCTCCTAAGGTTTTAACAGGTGCATCAAGTTGATAAAAACAGGCTTGGGCTATACGGCATGCCATTGCTTCAGCAAATGAGTTTCGTAACTGTTCTTCAGTTAGCACAAGACATTTACTATGTTTTTTTACAGTTGCAAAAATAAGATCTTCATCTAAAGGATAAATAGTTCTTATATCAATGATTTCAATATTTCCAGGAAATTTCAAAGAAGCATTTTTTGCCCAATGTACACCCATACCATAGGTGATAATACACAAACTATTACCATTATCAATTTGATTTTGGTCGGCCTGCAATACAGACAAACCTTTTCCTAAAGGTAAAATATAATCCTTATCAGGTTCCACTGTTTTGGCTTCTTCAGTACCTGGCACTTTACTCCAATACAAGCCTTTATGTTCGAGTACAATTACTGGATTTGGATCATAATAGGCTGCTTTTAATAGTCCTTTTAAATCCGCTGCATTTGAAGGATAACAAACTTTAATACCTTTAATATTTGCCAAAATAGATTCAATACTTCCACTATGATAAGGACCTCCACCGCCATAAGCTCCAATAGGAACACGCAATACCATACTTACAGGAAATTTGCCACAAGACAAATAACAAGATTTTGAAATTTCAGTAACCAATTGATTGATACCTGGATAGATATAATCCGCAAATTGAACTTCAACAAAAGCTTTCACTCCTACTGCACTCAGACCAATTGTACTTCCTATAATATAGGCTTCTTGAATGGCAGTATTAAAAACACGATCATCACCGAATTTATCGGCTAAGGTTGCTGCTTCTCTAAATACACCTCCTAATCGTTTACCTACATCTTGACCGTAAAAAATACATTCTGGATGAATACGCATAATTTCTTCTACAGCATGCAAAGCAGCATCAACCATGACAACCTTCTCTCCGTTTGCTGGCGATCGTTCCCCTTTTTCTTCTTTGATAGGTGTATCTAAAAATACAAAATCAGCCACATTCGCTGGGTTAGGCTCGGGGGATGCAACAGCTTGCGCAAACTCACGCAATACAAATTCCTTTTCTTCTGATTCAATGATATCTAATTCTGCCTCTGAAATTCCGTTTTGCAAAATGAACTTTTTCAATTTTGGGATTGGATCATTTTTCAGATGTTTCGCCATATCATCTTCAGTTCGATACCACTCTTTACGAACACCACTTGTATGGTGCCCAAGTAAAGGCACAGTGGCATGAACAAGAATTGGCTTTCTATTTTCACGCACATAATGTATTGCGTTTTCAATTACCTGATAACTTTTTTCAAAATCACTTCCATCAACTTGCAATCTTTCAATGCCTTTAAAACCTTGTATAAACTCAAAGGCATTCATTGTGCGAGCCTCATCACTACTCACGCTAATCCCCCAATCGTTATCTTCTACAAGATAAATAATTGGCAATTGTTTTAATGCTGCAAATTGAAAGGCTTCACTTACTTCACCTTCAGTAATACTTCCATCGCCAAAACAACAAACAACTATAGGTTTTTCGCTATGCACTAAATCATTCGCAAACGAATTATTTAAAACCTTTTCAATATATTGTATTCCTTGTGCAATACCTGTTGTAGGTATGGCCTGCATGCCAGTGGCGCTGCTCTGATGAATAATTTTAGGATAATTTTCTCGTCGCGAATTAGGATGATTATAATATTCTCTTCCTCCGGTAAATGGATCATCGCCCTTTGCTAAAAGTTGTAACATCATTTCGTAAGGTCGCCACCCCATCCCAAGCATAACACTCTCATCACGATAATACGGGCTAACCCAATCATTTGGTTTCAATTGAAAACCCAATGCAAGTTGAATAGCTTCATGACCACGTGAAGTGCTATGTACATATTTACAAATAGGTCTATTGTCTTCATAAGTTTCAGACATAGCCTTTGCGGTCATCATGAGTCGATAAGCTCTTAATGCGAGTTTAATATCCATATAAAAAAAGTGAGGGCAAAGATACCTTATGTGATTAGATACTAGAAGGAAATGAAAAGATTTTATTTGTTGCACTATAAAACATTAGAATCTTGTATAAGATGCTCTAACATCCCACTTCAGATGAGCAAAATAGATACAACAAATAAAGTAGCAGGACTATCTCAGGATAGAATCTTAAATCTCAAAAAAATAATTTGCTTTTATTTAGCAGCAGGTACTTCACCCCAATTTTCACCACGTTTAATTCGATGAACTTGATTTTCAGAAATACCATATTTCTCAACTATATCTTTAATCGGTTTCTTTTGATTCAACATTTTCTTAAGTTGAGCCACCTTTGCATGATTTAATTTGACTAAACTAGAATATGCTCTTGGTTTACTTTTTCGTTCAGCTCTTTCTTTAAGAACATTTGGATTGATTTGTTGACGTGCATAATTTTCTTCGACTGTGATCCATTTCAAATTATCGACATGATTATTTGTTTTAACAAAATCGAGATGAGCAACCACTACTTGGTTTGGCTTTGGTTTTTTCAAGAAATACATAGCCACCAATCGATGAATTAAAAACGAAAAACGCATTGCTCTTGATTTAACTTCGGCACGGTATTTTGCAGATAGTTCAGCTTTAAATGCTGCTAAAATTTGATTGGCTTCCTTAATATCCTTTTTACTTGCCTTTGCTTTAATTAATTCACGAACATTGGCTGCTAGTTTGAGCTTTTGTTTTTCAAGAGAGTCAAATTTCTTTTGAACTTTTTCTTCACGAGGTTTGTATAACTGGTAATTAAAAGCTGGATAACCTTTAGTTAGAGATCCTTTCAGAATATTATTCTTATTAATTTTATTGTTTGATCTTATGCGGCCATAGTTTGAAACCTCTAAGTGCAGAACATTGGTATGTTCAACATCATAAACTAATTTTTTCCATTTTTCGTTGGCGAATTCATTTGCCATAAGTGTAAAGAATTTTAAGTGATATAAATTCTAGATTGAAAACATATTAATAAAATAATATGTTTGTCTAGATGAGTGGAGTCAAAGATAAATAGAATATCGAGAGAATGCAAGTGTCAAGGAGAAAAAATAAGGAGGTGGTGGGAATTCGAATTAAAAGTAAAGTATTTAAATACGAATTTAAAGACTAAATTTTGAGTTTCAACTTTAAAAAACTTTTCTCAAATAATTGATAAGATAAAAATGAAACCAAAATAGTTAGTCCAATGAAAAGTACAAAATATAGGAGTGTTGAAACCATGATATTTTCAAACGTGAATAAAGGCTTCATAAAATTTAACAAAAGCACTTCAACTGAAATATGATACATGTAAATTCCGTAAGAGATATTTCCTAACTTATTAAGGCAACCATTTCTTAGTTTAATAAAACTTCTTTTATTTAGTGACACATTAAGAATTAAATAAAGAAATAAGAATGAACGAATAATGATGCCAGCAGTATCATTAAAAATAATATTTCCAAATGGCATGTTTAAGAATAGAGGTTTTACAAAAAGTAAAATAAAAATGATGGACAATATTGGAACTTGCATAATGAATTTAAACAATGGACATCTATTTACTATATTTTTCCTTTGAATTAAAACTGCACCAATACCTCCTATTGCCATAGACTCAAACTTCAAATGATTAATAAATTGTACAACTACTTCCCAAGAACTACTAACTCGAATGCTAGTCTCGTTTAAAAACAATATATTAAAAGTAAACTTGATTAAAATCAACCCAACAAAAATCGTTATTAAACGATTTTTAAAACACCTGATTAATGGTGCCCAAAACAAATAGAATTGCTCTTCAACTCCAATTGACCACAAAGGGCTTAAAATGGTGTACGGAAATATTACCCTTACTACATTAGGTAGAAAAAATAAATACAAAATAAATTGAGACCATGACAGATTTGTTTCTATTGAAAGGCTAAATATTGCAATCAATAGTGGTGCTATAAAAAAATAGAATAACACGATTAAATAATATAGTGGCCAGATACGCAGCACACGTCTTAAGTAAAATTTTCTTATCTCAATTGTTCCTTTCTTGTTTAATTCATCAAGTAACAAACTTGTTATTAAAAATCCACTCAAAACAAAGAAAAATTCCACAGCAATGCTTCCATTTTGAAATAATGAAAACGACTCAAAATTAAATAAATAATTTAGTTTACGACTTGATATACTGCTTGCACTGTGACTTATAGCAACTAAAATTGCAGCCATAAAACGTAATGCATTTAAACCTTCAAAATACTTCATTTATGTTTGACTTTAAATTCAAACATATTTAGAGCAGAATTCAGTTACCAGCGGTTTTTCATAAGTCGGGAGAGAATTGTATAACTAGGGAATAAGTCCTTTAGATGGGAATAATTAAAACAAAAAATGTCATTCGCAAATATGAATCCAACACAAAACTTTGGATTTGCCACAATAAAATGACCGAATATTGTATGAGTGATTAATAACAACCGTTACTTCCATTCATCATAACACTTAAATGAATAGAATAAAAAATTAAGCCTTGCAAAAGATGTTTCTTTTACAAGACTTAAAAAGGGATAGAAATAAAATTTGATAATTAATCTAATCTCTGCTGTTGATTATTCATCTATTTCTTCACCAACTTTGACACTTTTATTAGGTAATGAACTATCGATCCATTTGTCAACACAAATTGGCCACCCTCCATTTTCTTTTGTTCCATAAAACCATAATTCATCCCCCCATGTAAATCCAATATTGCCAGTCAATTGAGTTCCATTTGGAGGGAAAGGAGATACTCCCATTGGCTTGCAGGATAATTTTTTACATTGCCTTTCACCAGACCCAGTAACTCCACCTAAGATATTCGTTTTGTTTGCCATCCAGCCTTCAGGACAGTTACAAACAGTCACCTTAACTTGACATAGACAAGGCTTTTCGCTCAATTTGCCATTAGATGTTGTAACACTTGCATCAAGATAGAAACCAGCTGGCCCACCATGATTAGTTACATTAGCATTTAATACATGAGTTCCGCATTTTAAGAATACAGTTGTATCTTTAGATATTGGCGTATTGAATTGATTTCCAACAGTAATGTTATGATCAAACAATGTCGATGTATTGTCTAACTTTATTACTAACCAATTATCAGCATAGCCTTTTAACTTGATAGTATAATTCCCATCTCTGCATACATAAAATTCCCTTTTAAATCTATATGTTGTTTAATGCTTATCCGCAAATTGACCTATTCAAACCAGGCGAATGCAGTAACCGCAACTAATAGTCGTTCAAATATTTTCTCATTGAAATTTCTGCGGTTGAATCGGTATGTAAATTCGTTCAAATAATTCTGCATATACTTATTATTTACATGGTGATGAATGCCTTTAATTTTCTTTTTAGCATTACTAATGGCTATATGCACCCATGGGAAAACATTGCAGACTTCCTTTTTGTTGCGTATGATATGTACTTGGTGTTCTTCAACTAGATTTTCTAAAGGCGTATAACATCGTCTGCCATCAGTCATTACAGTTGCACTTCGCCCAATCATTTTTGGAACTTCATACCCAATATCTTTTTTGGACAGGGAATCAACCACTGTCATCTTTAAATATTTAGCTCCTTTGTCTCCTCTATTAACGGCCACCAGAACCTTTTCATTTCGATCAATTTCTTTGAAAGCTTGTCCTTTATGGTTCACGCCTTGTTTTCGATGTCCAGCAAAGAAGCCTTCATCAAGTTCAACGAACCCATCCAACTGATATTGCTCATCTCGTTTGCCCATCATAATTCGAATCTTATGCATCATTAACCAAATTGGTTCATAACGATTATGACCAAGTAAATTCTGCATTTCCTTGGCTGAATATCCCTTCTTCGTAATCAACATCAAATACAAAACTGTCAACCAGATCCGATAAGGTAATTTGGAATTCTCCATAATAGTCCCTTTTCTTAACCCTGTTCTTTTACTGCAAGCATTGCAATGCCATACAATTTTGGAACTACTCCAATGAAGATCTTTGCTTGAGCAAAAGCTACATACTAGATCGTGTTGCTCACGATAATCGCGGAAGAAGTCAATACATTTTTGTTCCGTGTCAAAGCGTTTTAAAAATTGTGTTAGATGCATAAAATATAATTTTATACAAAGTTCAATAGACACAACGTAACCAGTTTACGTAC
>DAOOQH010000198.1:0-6663 GCA_035388625.1 Chitinophagaceae bacterium
TGTTTTAAGTTACAACGGCAAAGATCTTCATCAGTTATTCTTTCCACTTCTTATTGAAGAGGCAAGAGAACAATACGAAATTATTTTAGTCGATAACGCATGCACTGATGATACTGCTGCATATGTTCAAACTCATTTTCCTCAAGTAAAAATTGTAACGATTGCCGTTAATCATGGATTTGCCAATGGTTATTATGAAGGCTTAAAACAAATTCAAGCCAAATATTATGTCTTACTCAGTGCCGATTTTGAAGTCACTAAAGAATGGTTTAATCCACTTTATTCATTAATGCAAAGCAATCCAAATATTGCTGCCTCTCAACCTAAAATCAAATATTATAAGGATAAAACTAAGTTTGAGTATGCTGGAGCTGGTGGAGGTTTTATTGACAAGTGGGGTTATTTATTTTGTAGAGGTCGCATATTTTTTACTTTAGAAGAAGATCATGGACAATACGATAATACTATTGAAACTTTTTGGGCAGGTGGAGGCTGTATGTTTGTAAGAGCTGATATTTATCATCAATTAGGTGGCCTTGATAAAGATTTGTATGCACATATGGAAGAGGTTGATCTTTGTTGGCGAATGAAAAATGCAGGCTATCGAATTGCTTATTGCGGCGCTAGCACAGTTTACCATATTGGAGGAAGTGTTATTAGTTATGGTAGTCCGCAGAAAATATTTTATAATTATAGAAACAGTTTAATCTTATTACTTAAAAATTTACCTACATCGAAACTGATATGGATGTTCCCCCTACGTTTAATTTTAGATGGTGTGAGCGGTTTTCGAGCTTTTATTAAGGGAGATTTTAAAGAAGTAAAAGCTATACTAAGAGCACATGGTAGTTTCTATGGGAATTTTTTTCACTGGTTAGCAAAAAGAAAAGTTTCACAAAAATTAATAACCTCACCTAATCTTAAAGCGATTTATCCAAAGAGTATAATTTGGGATTACTTTGCAAAAAAGAAAACAGTATTCACAGACTTAAATTTTAAAGAAATTGAAATAAAAGCCTGATTTTTAGATTCTAATTGTCTATTCTAATTTATTGATTAAACAAACTTCGCTTCAATTTAGTCTTTAATCTCTTAATCTAATATCAATTCATTTTATTGGCTTCGTGGCATGATCTTTGTCAAATACAAAATGAAAAAATATCTCATGCGAATATTCCAATTTCGAATTATTTATGTAATGATGCTGGCGCTTTGCCTTCAATTTAAATTGCTAAATGCAAATACTTTAAACGCCAATTTAGTCTTTACTACTCAAGCTCAAATTAATAGTTTTGCAACTAACTATCCTGGAATAGATTCGGTTTTAGGCGATATAAAAATTGGCGATAGTTTAGTTTCAAATTCAAGTATTTCAAACCTGAATGGATTGAGTCAATTGAAATATATTGGATCTAATTGTATGATATTAAATTGTGATGCCTTGACATCAGTCAGCGGTTTACAAAACATCACAGAAATTGGACTGAATTGTATTATTCATGATAATAATTTTTTAAATAATTTGAATTCCTTGAATGGATTGAATACAATTGGAGGTTCATTAAATATTAGTTCAAATGCTTCAATTGCAAATTTGAATGGACTTTCATCACTTAGTTCGATTGGATTTGATGGCTTACACATAACAAGTAATACAGCACTTACAAGTTTTTCTGGTTTGAGTGCATTAACCTCTGTTGAATACTTAAGAATTGGAAATAATTTTTCTCTTATAAATTTAACTGGATTAAGTTCACTTACTTATATTGGACGATTATCAGTTGATGGGAATATTGTAATGTCCAGCTTAAACGGTCTAAATCCCAATTTAATTATTAACTATATCGATATCACTTCAAATTCAGCACTCACAAGTTTAGCGGGTTTAGAAAATCTGACTCATCTAGAAGGATTTTTTATTGGAAGTAATAATACACTTCTCAATTTGAATGGTTTAAATGCACTAAGTTCGATTGGTTTTGATGGAATTTTTATTCATAATAATCCTTCACTTACAAGTTTGACCGGATTAAATTCAATACTAAGTTCCGACGGTGGAATTTATATCACCCAAAATAATGTACTCAATTCGATTGCTGCACTTAGCAATATCCAAAGTATTGGAGGTGGTGATATTTATATCGAATCCAATGCCGTTTTAACCTCGTTAAATGGAATCAATCAAATTGACCCCTACTCGATTACAGAAATTTCAATTATAGGAAATTCAAATTTATCAACCTGCCATGTTCAAAGTGTTTGTGCACGTATTGTAATTTCAACAACAAGTGTAACGATATCAGGTAATGCAACTGGATGCGCAAATAAACCTCAAGTTCAAACCCTTTGCGGCACATTACCCTATACCCTAAATTTAAAAATGTTTCTGCAAGGATACTTTTTAGGCAATGAGATAATGAATCCTGTTTTGTTTAATCAAGGAATAACAACCAATTCAAATATTTGTGACTCAATTAAAATTGAGTTGAGAAATGCCAATTTCCCTTATAGTTTGATAGCAAGTAATAAAACAATTTTATCAATCACCGGCAATGCTCAAGCTAGTTTTACTGCAAGTCCGGGTAATTATTATATTCGAATACAACATCGTAACGGTATTGAAACTTGGAGTGCCCTTCCAATGCTTTTTTCAGTAGTTCCTATGAATTATGATTTTACTAATGCAGCTAATAAAGCTTATGGAAACAATATGATAGAAGTTGAATCAGGTGTTTGGGCTATTTATTCAGGCGATATTAGTCAAGATCAAAATATTGATTTGGTGGATTATTCAATTGCTGAATCAGAAATAAATAATTTTAGTTCAGGATATAACCCATCCGATTTAAATGGTGATGGCAATGTTGACTTGCTAGATCTTCCAGTTTTAGAAGATAATATTAGTCAATTTGTGTTTTCAATTCATCCTTAATTGATAGAAGCAAATTCTATTAATATTCAATAATGATACCAAGTGTTGGTAATATGGTGCCATTTGTATTTTCAAGAAACTGCAACTGGTATCTTGACGGAAAGGTTGAATTTGGATCAATTAATGGATTTTGATTGGCATCACGTTTAACAGTTAAAATATCTTGTTCTCGTGCAGCAAATTTGTAAACGTTTTGGATATCTAAAAAGAGATTTAAATTCCAATGTTTAAAGAAATATTTTTTATCTACTCGAATATCTAACTGATGATTAATTGGTAATCGACTTTGGTTCACTCTTGAATAATCAAACTGACCTTGTTTGGCAATATCCCAAACATAGGTAATTGATGAAAGTGAAGTATCGTATGGCGTATACGGACGACCACCTGTTAAACGAAATTTAGCGCCTACTTCCCAATTGCGTTTTAATTTTTTACCAGCAGTTAGGTTTACAATAAAACGTTGATCCCAATTGGAAGGAGAATAAACAGTAGAATTTGCATTTGTAAATTCACTTCTAAATAAGGTAATTGACATCAAGCCATAAAACCCTTTGAACAATTTTTGTTGTGCAAATAATTCAATACCATATGCTCTTCCTTGCGAAATTGAACGAACCGCCTCATCACCTACAATACCAAAATCTCCACCTGCATTCGCTAATGACAAACCTCTATTTACACTTTGAGGATAATGATCATACTTTTTATAAAATCCTTCTACTGTAATTCGTGTATTATTATTCGTACTATATTCAACACCGCCCACCAGATGCGCGCAACGTAAAAACTTTAAGTTATTTTCTCTATTTACATATACATTATTTGAATCTTTATATCCTAATGTTGTATAAGTTGGGGTTTGATAATACAATCCTGTATTAAAATTAACGTTGATTTTATTGGTTAATTTATAGGATGCAGAAACCCTTGGCGACAATTGTTTTAACGGATTGGCCATACTTTTAGAATATGAATTTCCATCCATACGCAAGCCAACACTTAAAGTTAAATCATCATTTAAAAAAGGTTTACTCACTTGACTAAAAAAACCATATTTAATAAATGAGATGGCTGCATCATAATTAATTGTATCAATAGTGCCGTTTGGCAGAGAGAGTCTATTATACGTTATGTTATTATATTTTACATATTCTGTTCCAACGCCATAATTAATTTTCCAATCATTTAAACGAATGGTATTTTCAAGACGAAGTTTGTTTTCAATTTCTTGACTTTGGTAATCGAAACTTGGCGAAATACTTCTATTATTATTCGGATATTTTAATGCTTGATTATCTAACATATTTCGGCTAAGAACCACAGTTTGAAAACTATTTTTTTTATAATGTTTGTAAATAATACCGTTGGTATAATTCCATTGATTTTGTTCTGGCAAAACACCTAAAATATACTTTTGTTGGTCAGTTTCATTATTCTCTGTATTCAACACTGAAACATCGTAAGCACCTAATAATAAATAGGTGATTTCGTTTTTAGCATTGATATTATACTTAAACTTAACCTGAACATCATTATAGGTTGGTAAAAAAGGAAGTTCGAGAGCGGTAAATAAAAATTTAAGATATGACCTACGAACGCTTATCATCAATCCACTTTTATCATTCACAGGACCTTCGGCACGCAAGCCAATATCACTACTCCCTAAAGTAAAAGCTCCATGCCATCCGTCTGATCGAGGATTTTTCATTTTAAAATCAAAAACTGAACTTAATGTATTCCCTCTATTTGCTGGAAACGAACCAGAATAATAACCTACATCTTGTAGAAAGTCTACATTTAAAATACCAACAGGTCCTCCATTTGCACCTTGTGTGGCAAAGTGATTAATATTAGGAATTTCAATGCCATCTAAATAAAAACGATTTTCAGATGGCCCACCACCTCTAATAATAATATCATTTCTAAACCCAACACTTGAACCCGCACCTGGTAAACTTTGAATTACTTTACTAATATCTCTATTTCCGCCAGGGTTACGTTGAATTTCATTTACACCAATGGTTCTAAGTGAAAGTGGACTTTCTTCTGATTTGTCTTTTCGGCCTTTAACGGTAATTTCTTTTACTTCAGATTGACTTTTTTCAAGCAAAATTTCAATAAAGGTTGGCTTCGAATTATCAACCGCTATTTCGTAAACAATCTTTTTTTTGTAACCAACATAAGTTACAACAATATTATAAAGACCTGGATTCAATTTACTAAACTCAAAATTTCCATCGATATCCGATTTAGCACCAATGACTGTATTTTGTAATCCAATATTGGCAAACGCAATTCCTTCATTATTAATAGCATCTTTAATTTTACCACGAATAGTGCCTGTTTGTGCGTTAGCCGACAAAGAGATGATGGACAGAAAAAATAGAATCAGCTTATTCATGAAGGTATAAATTTTTGCGAATTTAATTGGAAGATTTCAAACAAACGAATCCAATCAATGATAGATTATAGAGAGAAGTAAATAGATTCAAATTTTATTCAATAAAAAATCTTAAACTAATTCCGGATGACTCATATAATAATCCTTCATAATTTCAAATACTTTTAATTTGAGTGTATCTGAATCTGTTGCCACCATTCCTTCAGTTGAAATTTCGGGCAAAAAATGTAATTCAATTTTGTGAGGCCATGCCCATATCTTTTTATTTGAATCAAGTATCGATCTTGTTCCAAATATGATTCCGGGAATAATTGGTTTTTGGGCTTGTATAGCCACTTTAAAAGCACCATCATAAAAACGAGCTAATGGCTGATCGGTTTTATTTCGAGTGCCTTCAGGAAATAAACATAAGTGTAAACCTTTCTCTAAAGCTGTAACCATCATCGGTATGCTATCTTTTCTGCTTTGCGCATCCTGACGAGTTACTAAAATGGAGCCCGACTTATATATATATCCAAATATTGGAATCTTCGCCATCTCAACTTTTGCTAATGTTCTATTCGGCCCAGGAATTCCTGGTGATGAAACAGGCACATCAGCCAAGGTATTATGATTCATGGTAACAACATAATTCTTTCCTTTTTTAAAATGGTCTCTTCCTTTATGAGTAACCGGACAAAATATGAGTGGCATATAAAATCCCATCCAAATTTGAAACCCTCTTTGAACAACTTGGTTGGCCATTTTTTCATTTAAAAATGTTCTTGCAATCCAAAAAATAAGGGCAACAGGAACCATGGTAATCGCAAAAAGTAACATACCATATACAAAATATATTCGGCCTAAAATATTTTTAATCAAAGTTTAAAATTGAGAGGGTAAATGTAATTATATTTATTCAAAATGAAAATGCTTTACATAGTGTTCGCATGAAAACGCCAATTTCTTCGTTATTCTCGAACTAAAAATGAAAATTTATCATTGTAAATTCCGCTTGTTTCGTTTACGCTATACCTTACTATAGACCATAGTCCATCGTCTATAGTCAATGATCTTTGGTCTCTGGTCTATTCCTTTTCTAAAAAAACTTTGATTCAGTTAAACTACCATTCAATGGCTTTCTTACCTTGACTTAGTAAAATCTCATTTGTTTTTGAAAAATGTTTGCATCCAAAAAAACCATTATAAGCTGAAAATGGAGATGGATGAGCTGCTTTTAAAATAGTATGTTTAGAACCATCAATATATAATTCTTTTTCTTGTGCAAATCGCCCCCATAATATAAAAACCAGTCCTTGTTTTTGATCAGAAAGTTTTTGAATAACTG
>DAOOQH010000199.1:0-6620 GCA_035388625.1 Chitinophagaceae bacterium
GTCCTATCGTGTGGACACATCTTTTATTATTTTTGTGCATGCGTTCAAGAAAATTCCGAGAATTAGACGATGTTAGATTAGTAAATAGAGGGAACAAAATTTTAATTGATCTATTTAGGAAAAACATCCATTCAATCCGTCAGATTACTCACACTGAATCCGATGCAAAAGGGTTTTATCGTTTTTTGAAAAACGATAGAGTAAGTGAGTCAAGTATTATTCATAATCTACGTTTGAATTGTATTGATTGTTGCAAAAGTAAGTATGTCGTATGCATTCAAGACAGTACCGAAATTAATTTGAGCAGTCATTGGAAAAGGATTCAACGTGATGAATACATAGGCACAACGAATGAAAAATCAGAATATGGTCTTGGATTTTTTTTGCATCCATCGTTGGTTTTGGATGCTACGAATGGAACTCCATATGGCTATTCGGATATTAAGGTATGGAATCGTCCCCTTGAACTAAGCACGAAACATGAGAGAAAATATGTGAATCTTCCTATTGAGGAAAAGGAGTCATATAAATGGATTGAAGTGTCAAAGAATACTCAGGATCACTTATATGACGTTGTTGAGGGGATGATTATTGTTCAGGATAGAGAAGGTGATATCTATGAGCAATTTGCAACGATACCCAACGAAAAGACAGATTTAATCATTCGGGCAAGGACAGATAGAACGTTGGCTGATGGCACAAAATTATTTAGTGTATTAGGCAATCAAAAATCAGTGGGACATTATGAGATTATAGTCGATGCTTGTTCAAAAACAAAACGAGCAAAGCGGGTTGCAAAATTGGAAGTGAGATTTAAGAAGGTTGAACTCAGAAGCACAAGGACAACGAGTAAAGGAGTTATCAAAACAACAAAACTTTATGCTATTGAAGCCAAGGAAATAAACTATACAGGAAGGGATACTATTCATTGGCGCATTTTAACGACGATAGACATAGCGAATTTTGATCGAGCCCTTGATTGCATAGAGTGGTATAGTTGGCGATGGACAATAGAAGAGGTATTTAAAATATTAAAAAAGGAAGGATTTAATATAGAGGCAAGTGAACTGGAATCTGCAAAAGCAATTCGAAAGATGAGCCTACTGATCATGGAAGTAATCATAAAAATATTTCTATTGCGATTAGCTTATAATGAACCAGAGATTAAACTTGTGCCAGAAAGTTGTTTTAATCGTGAAGAACAAGATTGTCTAGAGCAACAAATACTATCCTTAGAAGGTAAAACCGATAAACAAAAGAACCCATTTAAGAAACAAGACTTAAAAAGATTTGCATGGGCTATTGCTAGGTTAGGAGGTTGGAAAGGATATAGTTCAGAGCGAAAACCTGGAATCACGACATTTTGGAATGGAATGAAATATTTTAAATCAATTATGCAAGGATGGGAATTGCATAGAAATGTGTCCACACGATAGGACTGTAAACGTAGGGATTGCCGCAATACACATAATTTATAGTTCATTTTATACTCAGATTTTTAGTTTACCCATAGTTTAATTGACTATTTCAATATCAAAACCGAATATTAACCTATTTTAGTATTTCATGAATACGATCACAATTTTACTTATCATTATATCAATTCTAATCATCTTCATCGTTGTCATTGTATTGCTCAATTTCAAACGTAAGGATCAAGATGGATATCATTCACTTGAGAAAACTTTATCCTTATTAAATCTTCAAGTCAAAGAAACTGAATCAAATTTGCAAAAAGAATTTGTCATCAATCGACAAGAGATCATGCAAACCTCAAAAGATTTACGGGTGGAGGTTGGTAATCAAATCAATTTATTTACAATTTCTTTTTCCGAAAATTTATCATTGCTAACCAAATCAATCGAAGAAAAATTTCAATCTTTTCAGCAAACCATTGATAATAATCATAAAAATACGAGGACAGAACTAAAAGATAATTTGGAGGGCTTTCGAAATGAATTAAGTCAGTCGCTGAAGGATTATAAAGACAGATTGAAAGAACAGTTTTTAGATTTTGAGAAGAACCAAAAATCTCAACATGAGCTTGCCTCTGAAAAATTATTGGATATCAAATTTGCTCTTGAACGCTCAGTTAAATCAATGCAAGAAGGCAATGAATCTAAATTGGAAGAAATGAGGAAAACGGTTGATGAAAAATTGCAAAAAACTTTGGAGACTCGACTTGCTCACTCTTTTGATTTAGTCAGTAAAAGCCTTGAATCTGTTCATAAAGGCTTAGGCGAAATGCAGCAATTAGCCATTGGGGTAGGCGATTTAAAAAAGGTATTGAGTAATGTTAAAACACGTGGCATACTTGGCGAAATTCAATTGTCTAATATATTGGAACAATTGCTTTCACCTGAACAATATGATATCAATGTGATTACAAAAAAAGGAAGTTCAAATAGAGTAGAGTTTGCCATTAAAATTCCTCAACAATATCAAGAGAATAAAGTGATTTTAATGCCTATTGATTCGAAATTTCCTCTAGAAGACTATTATAGCTTGGTTTCAGCATATGAGACGAACGATACACTTAAGGCAGAATTAGCTGGAAAAGCGCTGGAATTGGCAATTAAAAAAGCGGCTAAGGATATTCATGAAAAATATATTCATCCTCCCGACACAACAGAAATTGGACTTCTATTTTTACCAATCGAAGGATTGTATGCCGAAGCGGTTCGTCGACCTGCCTTAATGGAAACGCTGCAACGTGAGTATCAAATTATATTAACAGGACCAACCACTTTATCCGCCATACTTTCAACAATTTCATTTGGTTATAAAACGATGGCACTTGAACAACGAAGTGGTGAAATTAAAAAGACCTTAAGTGCTGTTAAAACTGAGTTCAATAAATTTGGTGATGTATTAAAGAAGGCGCAAGAGAAAATTAATAAAGCAAGTGAGGATATTGATGAACTTGTAGGTGCGAGGACCAAGAAAATTAATGCTCGACTAAAATCATTTGAAGAATTGCCAGTAATAGAATCCAATTCAATTTTGCAATTGAATAAGGATGATGAGGATGAGCCAGAAGATTTGGTTTGATAGAAAACTAAAATGACTATTTTAACTTCATTTCCTGTTAGTGAAATCCTAATAGAGGTCTAATTTGAGGAATGAAAATTGCGAAATCAAGGAAAAGATAAAAAATCGTTTACCTTCGCGCGTCAAAATAAAATTGAACAAGCTTGTATAAAATGATTATTCTAATAAAATTTCGTTTACCAAGTTTAAAATAGAAGTGTTATGAAACGAGTAAATACATACAGAAAATTATTGAATGCAACTGCTGATACTGATTTAGTTCAGTTGAAAACGACATATAGAAATTTAATTAAGGAATGGCATCCTGATAAAATTCAAGATGATGATGAACGAAAAGCAGAAGCTGAAATAAAAAGTAAAGAAATTATTGCTGGTTATCACTTCTTGGTGAGTATTGCGCCTGAAACAATTGCACAAAACTTAGAAGAATATAAACGCGTTACTACAACAGCTTATGTTGAAGATTTTGAACATAAAGGACAAAATCTAAAAATTACATTTCAAGGTGGTAGCGTTTACGAATACTTAGGCGTACCTAAAAGTATTTATATCAAAATGGTAAATTCGCCAACAATTACTCGTTTTGCGAAACGACATATTTTTAATTCGTATATCTATCGAAATATCGGTAAAGAAACTGAAGTAGAAGCTTAATATCTAAGCATTCACTTTAATTACATTAAACGTGATATCAACTCTTCAATTTTCAAGCCCTCTGCCTCAGCTTTATAGTTGCGTACAACTCTATGACGAAGAATTGGCAATGCTACTGCTTTTACATCTTCAATGTCTGGACTAAATTTTCCATGTAATAATGCATAACATTTAGCACCTAAAATTAAATTTTGAGAGGCTCTTGGTCCAGCGCCCCATGAAATATAATTTCGAGCAAGTTCAGAACCTTGTTCATTCGGACGAGTTTTATGAACTAAGCCAACTGCATATTCTAATACATTATCAGGTACTGGCACGCGACGCACTAAATGTTGAAAATAAAGAATTTCGGCACCAGACATCACTTTAGGTAAATCAGTTTTTTTATCTGACGTGGTATTCTTCACAACACTTAATTCTTCTTGAAACGAAGGATAATCTAACCAAATATTAAACATAAAACGATCAAGTTGGGCCTCTGGTAAAGGATAGGTTCCTTCTTGTTCAATTGGATTTTGTGTAGCTAATACAAAAAATGGAGCAGGTAGTTTATGTTCAACACCACTAATAGTTACTGTTCTTTCTTGCATGGCTTCTAATAAGGCAGCCTGTGTTTTAGGCGGCGTACGATTAATCTCATCTGCCAAAATAATGTTGGAGAATAAGGCGCCTTTAATAAATTTGAAATTACGATGCTCATCTAAAATTTCAGCACCCGTTATATCACTTGGCATTAAATCGGGTGTAAATTGAATACGTTTGAAATCAAGGTCTAATACACGTGCAATGGTGCTCACCAATAGAGTTTTTGCCAAGCCAGGCACACCAACTAAAAGGCTATGTCCGTTACAAAGAATGGAAATAATAACACCTTCCACTACCTCATGCTGACCAACAATTACTTGACCAATTGTATTTTTTAAATCTGAAAATTTTTGTTGCAAGGCTTTCGCTGCTTCTACATCTGATGTATACATGTTTCTTTTAAGTCGTTTAGTTTTGTAATCCCAATATTAGTTCTTTTTTGCTTTTGCTGAAGCTTTTAGCCATTTATCAATATTTGTACAATTAGCATATTCTTCATCAATCATAATATAAAAACTTGAAATATGATCTTCAAGCCAAGTCATTAAATAGGTATTTTGTTTTTCAGCAAAGGCAACTTGTTGAATTTTATTATAATCGTCTTGCAAATTAGCTTTATGCGGCTCGGTTCTCGATTTTAAATAAACAATTCGAACTAATTTATCGCCAGTTCTAGAATCAGTGTATTCAACGGGTTGAGAATATTCACCTACTTTCATTTCATTAATAATTAAGGCAACACTTGGTTCTAAATCTTCAGTTAAAAGTGAGGTTGCACCTGTTTGTTGATTTGTGATCATACCACCCGTCATTTTAGAAGCATCATCGTTCGAATATTTGCCAACTGCAGCTGAGAATACTAACTTGCCAGAAACCAAACCAGCTCTAACACTATCAGCCTTTTTCAATGCCAGTTTAGACATATCTTCAGTAATTAACGGTTTAATGAGTATATGACGAAGTTTGGCCTTTTCACCTTGTCTATTCACCATTTGAACAATATGATAGCCAAAGGAGGTCTTTACAACAGGAGAAATTTCGCCATTTTGAAGTTTAAAAGCAGCTGCTGCAAATTCTGGTACTAATTCATCTCGACCCATTACACCTAAGTCGCCACCATTATCGCGACTGCCCGGATCTTCACTATAAATACCTGCCATTAAATCAAAGGCTGATTTGCCTGAGGTGATATCTTTTCTGATATTTTCTAATCTTTCAATTGCATAATCTTCTACTTCTTTATTTACATCGGGTCTGAAAACAATTTGTCCAACTTCAACTGTAGAAGGATAAAATGGTAGACTGTCCTTTGGAATTTTCTCGTAAAACGCTCTAACTTCTTGTGGTGTGATTTTTACACTTGCCATAATTTCACCCTGCATTTTTTGAAACTGTAGATTTTCTTTAAACATAGGTCTATAGTCATCTTTCAGCTGATAAGTTGTTCTGCCAGATACTTCAGCAAGTTTTTCTTCTGAGCCATATTGCGAAACAAAACTTCTAATTCTATTATCTAATTGCGCTTCAACTTCTTCGTCTGTTACAAAAACGCTATCCCTATCTGCTTGTTCAGTTACAATTTTTTGTCCCATTGCATTTTCAAGAAGTTCACACTTCAGGCTTTCTGGTGTTTCAGGATTTTCACGTTTATAATCCTCAAATGCCATTTCAATTTCTGATTTCAGAATGATTTTATCGCCTACAATTGCAATTACCTTGTCAAGGTTTTCGGTCTGGGCGTTAAGATTGACTGCAAAAGCAAGTAATAATGTCTGAATGATAAGAATACGACTGAAGTAATTTTTCATAAAGTGCGCAATTTACAAATAAATGGGTGAGACACCATTCTTATTTTTCCTCATTTAACAAAGATTTCAAGGTTTGAAAAATGACGGACATTGCGTATTTATGATGCCTTATCCATTTGTTGATCATTAGGAAACAGTATTTCTATATTAAAGTCTTGATTTGACATGACTTTGATATCTATTATCAACACTTATTAAGTTAAAAAAACAAACAGTTTTTAATTTAATTAATCATACCAAACACTTATTTCATTTAATTCTTTTCTTTTAATATCTGGCACCCAACATTCATCAGCAGGATAACCAATTGGGATCAATAAAAACGGTTTTTCATTCTCTGGTCGATCTAGCAATTTGGTAAGAAAATTCATCGGGCTAGGAGTATGGGTAAGTGCAACTAGGCCAGCATGATGGATAGCCGACAATAAAAATCCTGTGGCTAAACCTACACTTTCTTGAACATAATAATTTTGATGTTTATGTCCATTTTCATCTATTTCATAAATTCTTTTAAACACAATC
>DAOOQH010000200.1:0-6618 GCA_035388625.1 Chitinophagaceae bacterium
AACTTGAGTCCATGTAAAACCTGAATTTGTTGATCGGAAAATACCGTTGCTTGCGCATGCAAATACAATATTTGTTGAAGTGGGGTGAATTAAAATTTTTCTAATTGTACCAGTTGGTCCTGAACCCAATAATGACCAGGTTAACCCTGCATCAGTTGATTTAATAACTTGATTAGCAGAATTGCCAGTACCCGCATAAACAATATTTTGATTCAGAGGATCAATTGCAATTGAGAAAATATGCATCCATGCCGAATTATATTCACTCAATGGCGTCCAAGTTGAACCACCATTCGAAGTCTTCCAAATACCACCTCCAGGAGATCCAACATAAATGATATTTTCGTTTGATGGGTGAATTGCCATCGAAACTAATCGACCAGTTCCAGGATTCCAGCCCGATGTTTTATTCCATCCGGTAGGCCCTAATTCACTCCATATGCCTGAGGTTGCAAATGTTCCAAATCCTACAGAGCCCATAGTATTTAGGGCTTGAGAGAAAGCATCCATTTCACTTTGTGGACTTCGAATATATCCGTTGGCGTCTAAATGAAATTGTTGTTCATAAAGCCAACGTTGGTATTGTTTGTAGCCACTTCCTCTTTCTGTTCCTTTATCTTTGAAATAGGCTGCCGCTAAAACTTCAATTTCAGAAAGTTTTAAATCTCTACGATCCATTAAATCGTAAATATCAGTTTGTGCCGCAAGTTGAAGAGAACAATAAATGATTGCAATTGATAAAAAAAGCTGTTTCATAAATAAGGGGGAGTGTTTTGTTGGTCTCAAAGATAATTGAAAAATCAAATTATCTTAAAGTTTCAAAGCCTTAAAATACGGTTTCAGACTTTTTATTTATGATATAGAATCAAGCGAAGAGATATCCTTTTAAAATCATAGACCTCCTTTATGAACGAGTACTAAAGACTTGTTTCTGCCAATTCAAGAATAGTATTGAATTCATCTTCAGTTACAGCACTTACAGATAATCTCGATAATTTAATTATTTGCATAGTAGATAATCGTTTGTCTTTTTTAATTTGCGAAAGTGTAACTGGCTTTTTTAATGCTTTTTTAGGCTTGACATCAACAGCTACCCATGTTGGGTCATTGGTTGTTGGATCTTGATAAAATTCTTTTACTAATTCAGCAATACCAACTATTTCTAATCCTTCATTGCTATGATAAAAAAAGAGCAAATCCCCTTTTTTCATTGATTTTAAATTATTTCTGGCTGCATAATTTCGTACTCCATCCCAAAACGTTTTTTTATCTTTATTAAGTTGTTCCCAACTGTATTTAAAAGGTTCTGATTTAATCAACCAATAATTCATAATAGAATAGTTTGTACAAAAGTAGCCATTATAAATCCAATGACTATTAATTTTACTAAATTTGTCACTTATGTCTAAATTAGGAATCCTTTCCACTATTATTATTTGTTTATGTTTGAATGCGTGCCTCACACCAAGAAATTTGAGTCGACTGAATTCTTCAAATAATGAAGATAAAAATACTGAGCCTATTTCGCTAAATGAAGTGAGAATAACACCTAAGCGAAATGATGATTTTAGAGTGATTCCTCCAAAAGTTATTGATATAGAACATGTTGATTTAGAAGTGAGTTTTAATTGGGGAAAACATGAATGCATAGGTAAAGAAATCATTACTTTAAAACCCTATTTTTATGCAACCGATTCAATTGTGTTGGATGCGAAGAATATGATATTTAGTGAAATTGTTATTACAGATCTCGAAAATTCTCCAATACAGTATTTAACCACCTATGACAAGAAAGTATTACGCATTCAACTTGAACGAAAAATTTTACCTCAAGAGAGTATCAAAGTATTACTTCGCTACACGGCTAAGCCTGATGAAATGGATGGTGTTGCGATCAATGGTGATCGAGATGATAAAGGTTTGTATTTTATTAATACCGATCATGGTGAACCGTATAAACCACTTCAACTTTGGACCCAAGGCGAAGTAGAAGCAAGTTCAAACTGGTTTCCAATCATTGATAAACCGAATGAAAAATTTACTTTGAAATTGGCAATCACTGTCAATAAAGATCTTACCACATTTGCAAATGGTGTACTCATTTCATCAACAATAAATGGTAATCAAAAAACAGATATATGGGAGTCTAAAAAAGTATTGCCAGCTTATTTAGTGGTGATGGCTGTTGGCGACTTTAAAATAACTAAAGACTATCTAACAACTATTTCAAAGGATTCATTTGTTACAACAACCTATGATACCTTTAAAGTAAAGGCAAATGACTCATTATTTTTTTATACAGATTCAATTGTAGCTCGAACTAAAATGAATTACAAAACCACCACAAAAGATCTTCTAAATGGGGTAGAAGTAAGCTATTATCTTGAGCCAAATTATTCGCCTTATGCACTAGGTATTTTTAAACATACGCCTGAAATGATTGATTTTTTTGCGGGCAAATTAGGTGTCGATTATCCTTGGGAAAAATATGCTCAAGTTGTTGTTCATGACTATGTTGCTGGCGCGATGGAAAATACAAGTGCAACTGTTCATAATGAATTTGTTCAAAAAAATTTCCGAGAATTAATTGACAATGAAAATGATGATATTATTTCGCATGAACTTTTTCATCAATGGTTTGGTGATCTAGTTACTTGTAAATCATGGAGCCATTTGGTTCTCAATGAAGGATTTGCAACCTATGGTGAGCATTTATGGTTAGAATATAAATATGGTCGAGACGAATCTTTGTTAAAGTCAACATTGGCTTTAGAAAGTTATCTGAATTATGTAAAGCGTGGAAATGATGATCCGATTATTCAATTTAATTATAAACATGCTGATGATATGTTCAATCCAATCACCTATCAAAAAGGAGCATTGGTTTTACAGTTACTTCGTGCCGAAATTGGGGATGATGCTTTTTTTCTAGCATTAAAAAATTACTTGACTAACTACGCATATCAAAATGCTGAAATTGATGAATTGAGAAGAGAATGTGAGAATGTTTCAGGTAAAGATCTTAGGTTGTTTTTTACACAATGGTTTTATAAAGGTGGACATCCATCTATTGATATTCGGTATGATTATAATGATAGTACTAAACGTTTAGGTATTACAATTGAGCAGGTGCAAAATAATCAATATGGTGTTTTTAAATTTCCATTAAAGTTTAAAGTAACCCAAGCAGATCAAGTAAAGTATTTCAATTTTGATATTGAAAAAAGAGTAGAAACATTTTTTGTTGAAAGATTTGATACTTCCATCAATGAATTTCCAAATGTATTTGTTGATCCTGATGCGATTTTTATCGGTGAAATCAAGGATAATAAACCTTTTTTAAGTCATATCAAAAGCTACCATGGGGCTTCAAATTATATTGAAAAATTTAGATCCTTGAGTGCACTTAATTTGATACAAACTAGTATTGATACTGCTCGTGAAGTGATCTTGACAGCTATTAATGATCCCAATCCTGAGATACGTGCTAAGGCAATTGAATGGACAAACTGGTCTGACTTTAGAAATCTTACAATCGCAAAGTATATTTTAATTGAGATGGCTAAATCTGATCCATCAACTAAAGTTCGTTTACAAGCTACTTCTGCTTTGGCAGATTTAAAAGATGGTTCATTATTTACTTTATTGATGGACTTGTCAAACGATTCGTCCTATAATATCGCCGCAAAAGCATTACAAGGGATTTATAAAATATTGCCAGAAGAGGCATTGCGATTATCTGCAAATCTTGAAAAAGATGCAAAGCGAGATTTGTTATTTGCAATTTCAGATATTTATTCAAATGTTGGAACTGCATCTCAAGCTAATTTTTATGAAGATAGATTAATGCGTGTGTTTAATAGATCTAGAATGATATTAATAGATGACTATGCTGATTATTGTATTAGACTAAATCAAAAGGATATTTTTAAACTTGCGATCGGAACTTTGTCTGCCAGAATGAATACAGATCAAAGTAATTGGAATCGGGTTGCAGCTGTAGTTGCTTTAAATCAAATCATGCAAAAACTTGAAAGTAATTATAGTGTAGAAAAAGATATTGAAATGCGAGCAGAATTAAAATCTGAAATTGCGACATTAAAAGAAAATATTCAACGCGCCATTGATCAAGAGAAAGAGGAAGATACAATTAATTTGCTCAAGCTGAGAGGCTTTACACAATCATCGGATATTATTGAAAATAAGTAAAAAAGGAAATTGGTCAAACACTTCACTTTGCTTCTTTATAATTGTTTGTTTCGTGAGTTTGGAATACACATATCATCATTTTTAAATTTTTGCACAAAAAAAGCAAGGCGTAAACCTTGCTTTTGATATTTAATATTCGATTGAATTTATTTTTTAGCTTTTGCAGCATCCGTTGCTTCTTGTTTCAACGCACGTGTTGTAACAACAGCAGCAATTGGAATACGTTTGTTATGCAAAATTTCTGCATTTTCAAATTGAATATCTTCAATTCTAAGATTTCTACCAATTTCTAAATTGGTAATATCAACATCAATATGTGATTTTAAGTTTTCAGGCTTCGTTCTTAATTTTACTGTATTCATTTTTACAACAAAACGTCCACCTTCTTTAACACCTTTTGATTGTCCAACAAATTTTAAAGGCACACTTGCATTTACAGGTTTACCTTCAACTAGTTCAAGAAAATCAACATGTGTAACTTCGTCAGTTATTTTGTGGTACTGTAAATCTTTCAAAATACATGTGTATTTTTTACCACCAATATTAATTTCAGCCTTATTAAATTCTGGCGTGTAAATAATTGGTTTTAATGCTTTTGGCGTGGCCGTAAAATGGATGTTTTCAGAACCTCCATAAATTACACCAGGCACTTGTCCCTCAGCTCGAACGTGGCCAGTAGCCTTCTTGCCAAATTCGCTTCTAAGTTGTCCTTCGATTGTAATTAATTTCATAATATTAAGTTTTGTTTTATAGACTTTTTCTGTCTTTTGTTTTGGAATTTCCTTTTGTAAGGGGCGCAAAAGTAACAAAATTTCGATATAAAATGCGATATTTTTTTTCACTTCTTTTACAAATAATCTCAATATTTGCCATAAAGAACTTATTATCGTTCAATTATTTTAGAATATCTTTTCAATTTCTACTCTCAAGTTGAGAAACCCTTATTGAAAAAAACTGGAATCAAATATTTAAATTTCAAAAAAAATGATCTACATTCGCGCTCTATTTTTTATGTGGCTACATTAAAATTTACTCCTTTTCTTAAAACAATGGCATCAGCTGATGGGCTCAGTTGCACTTACTATGTGTTAAAATGCAGTTTTAGAGGTCTCAAATTGTAAATTTATTCTAGCCAATTTTATTAAATATTTTTTCTGCGCTTGTGTTTTCAATGTAGCCAACATCAACACTTGTACCGAAATTTTTAATGAAATTAACAGAAGAATAGATAGATATCATTGCAAGTATAATTAAAAGCAAAAATTAGTATGAGTCAAAAAAGAGATCGAAAATCTACATCAACCGCTTTCAACAAAATCACCATTACTTTAGCATCGCCAGATTCTATTTTGGACAGAAGTTTTGGGGAAGTATTAAAGCCGGAAACAATCAATTACCGTACCTACAAGCCTGAACGTGACGGTTTATTCTGCGAAAAAATATTTGGTCCAATGAAGGATTACGAATGTTATTGCGGAAAGTACAAGCGTATTCGTTATAAAGGAATTGTTTGCGATCGTTGTGGTGTTGAAGTGACAGAGAAAAAAGTACGTCGTGAGCGTATGGGGCATATTAAATTAGTTGTACCAGTTGTTCATATTTGGTACTTCAAATCATTGCCTAATAAAATTGGATATATATTAGGAACAGGTTCTAAGAAATTAGAAATGATTGTTTACTATGAAAGATATTGTGTTATTCAAGGTGGAGAAGCTGATGCAATGATTCGCACAGCCCTTGCCATGAAAGAAACAGAAAGTACAGATATGGCATTGATTTCTGAAGATGAATATTTAGACATCTTAGATAAATTGCCAAAAGAAAATCAAATGTTGAGTGATGATGATCCAAACAAATTCATTGCCAAAATGGGTGCTGAAGCGGTTCAATCATTATTGTCTCGTATTGATTTAGATAAATTATCATACGATTTAAGAAATGCAGCAGCGTTCGAAACTTCTCAACAACGTAAAGCTGAGGCTTTAAAAAGATTGAGTATTGTTGAAGCCTTCCGTGAAGCAAATTCTCATATTGAGAACAAGCCTGAATGGATGGTGATGCAGTATATTCCAGTCATTCCACCAGAATTACGTCCATTGGTTCCTTTAGATGGTGGCCGTTTTGCGTCATCTGATTTGAATGATCTTTATCGTCGTGTAATTATTCGTAATAATCGTTTAAAGCGTCTTCTTGAAATCAAAGCGCCTGAGGTTATCCTTAGAAATGAAAAGCGTATGTTGCAAGAAGCTGTGGATAGCTTAATGGATAATTCACGTAAATCAAATGCGGTAAAAGCTGAAGGTGGCCGTGCGTTAAAATCTTTATCTGATGTATTAAAAGGTAAGCAAGGTCGTTTCCGTCAGAACTTACTTGGTAAACGTGTGGATTATTCGGGTCGTTCTGTAATTG
>DAOOQH010000201.1:0-6589 GCA_035388625.1 Chitinophagaceae bacterium
CGGTTGATTAGGCACTCAATTGGTTGAAGAATCCGAAGGATTCAAATGTTTATAGAAAGGACGATAAAGGATATGCGACCCCGAAAGGGTCGAATGTTTGATGTTTTTATTTCTATAAACATGCAATCCCTTCAGGATTGAAATTGATTTGCGGGTACAAAAAAAAGTCCGTTGTTGATAACCTAAAGTATCATACGTCTAAGAACCATTTTTATTGGTTGTCTTAAAAAGCTTCTCAAGGCAATTACTCAGTCATATATACACTAGGGAATTAGCTAACCAAAAGACTTTCAATGAGAGTCTTAATTTAAATCGTCCAGCTTACACCTTCTCACTCAATTCAAGCCAGCGTAATTCTTTTTCTTCGAGCAATTCAATGATTTCACCCACACGTTTTGCAGCTATTTGAATTTGATCAAAATTGATTCCTTCAGTGGCCATTTTAATTTCAAGATCTTGTTTTTCTTTTTCGAGTTGAGGCATTTCTTTTTCTAAGAGTTCAAATTCACGTTTTTCGTTATAAGTAAGTTTTTGAGCAACGGCTTTTGGTGCAGGTGTATTATTCATCTCAACTTTTACAGGCTCTTTACTTCCTGTCAATTCTGTTGTGCCTATTAATGTGGGCTTGCCATCACCTGATGTTGGTGCATTGTCTCTTTCTAATTCTTTGATTCTAAACTGCGTATAGTTGCCTGGAAAATCGGAAATAATACCATCACCTTCAAATACAAATAGATGATCTACTAATTTATCCATAAAGTACCTGTCGTGGCTTACGAGTAAAATACAACCTTGATATTCAAGTAAAAATTCTTCTAAAATTTGTAGGGTTTGCAAATCTAAATCGTTGGTTGGCTCATCGAGGACTAAAAAATTTGGATTTTTAAATAGGATACTAAGTAATTGTAATCGACGTTTTTCGCCGCCACTGAGTTTACTTAAATAAGTATATTGTTGTTCAGAGGTGAATGCAAATCGTTCTAAAAATTTTGAAGCACCTAATTTTGTTCCATCAGCCATTGGAAAAAACTCAGCATGATCTTTTACATATTCAATCACCCTTTTATCTTCTTTATATTGTAATCCTTCTTGTGAAAAATGTCCGAATATCACAGTATCACCATGGTTGACCTTACCACTATCGGGTTCAGCTAATTGCAATGCAATTTGTAAAAATGTACTTTTTCCTACCCCGTTTTTTCCCACAATGCCAATTCGTTCACCACGTTTAAATGTATAATCGAAACCGCTCAGTATTTTTTTATCCCCAAAGGATTTATAGATTTTTTTCATTTCTAAAACCTTACCTCCCAAACGAGTCATTTTAACTTGCAATTGCACCTCGCTATCCACGACTTTATTTTTTGCTCTTTCTTCAACTTCAATAAAAGCATCTTGACGTGATTTTGATTTTGTAGTTCTGGCTTTTGGCTGTTTGCGCATCCATTCAAGCTCTTTTCTGAAGATATTTTTATCTTTTAAAAGTTCGCTTTGACTGACTTCAATACGATGTGCTTTTTGTTCAAGAAAATGACCATAATTACCTTTGTGGGTATAGACTTTTTCGTTGTCTATTTCTATAATTTCATTACAAACCTCATCTAAAAAATAACGGTCATGGGTTACCATCAGTAAGGTTACTTTTTGTGCACTTAAAAAGTTTTCAAGCCATTCAATCATACTTACATCGAGATGATTGGTAGGTTCATCCATAATAAGTAAACACTTGCCAGCGTATAATTCTGTTTCAATAAGTGCTTGTGCTAAGGCAACCCGTTTTTTTTGTCCGCCACTTAAGGTTTTAATTTTGGCGTGTAGATTGGATATTTTTAGTTTGCTGACAATTTGTTGCAATTCATTTTCAAAATTCCAAGCATCGAGTTCATCCATTTTATTGAGCAGATAATCGAGTTTGTCAGCATCCTCTTTTCCGCTTTCAATATACGCTTCATATTCTTTTACAATTTGAACAGTTTCGTTTTTCATTGAAAGGATATTATCCCAGATAGTTTTTTCTTCATCAAATTCATTTTCTTGATGAAGCATCACCAGGTTGATATCTTTATGAACCCAAACAGTGCCACTATCGGGGGTGTCTTTTTCGCTTAAGATATTGAGTAAGGTTGATTTGCCAAAACCATTTCTAGCAATTAAGGCAATTTTATCGCCTTCAGAAATATGAAAAGTGATGTTTGAAAAAAGTTTGCGAACGCCGAATGATTTAGAGACGTTTTCGAGAGTAGCATAATGCATAGGTAAATGATGTATCCTGTTTGTAAAGTGCGCAAATGTCGTTTATTTACAAGAATAAAGGAAATCAAATAAATAGCCTATTCAAAATCCCATAGGAAATAACGAATACCAAAGGTAATACCTAAGTTAAAAGGATGTGTAGCTGGTCGATTATAATTGCCTTCTTTTTTATGCATATATTTTGCATAATTACCCCATACATGTCCAACACGTTTTGTGTCTTTAGAACCTGCAGCTGGCGTGAAGATAATTTCATCGTTATTTTCAGAAGATGAAATTTGGTATTCAATTTTGGCTTGCAAAAACCACTCAGAATTTTTGTTGAAACGTTTAGATGCACCCATAGCTAGTATTGCTCCCCAACCATGTCGGCGATAGGGACGCTCGCTTAGGTTTGAAACATATTTATTGGTATCCTTATCGTATTTATTTTCAATACTTTGTTTTTTAATGGTTGTGGTCAGGTCAGGAGAAAAATTGTTATAGGTATAGTCCCAATTAATCGTTTCAGAATAGCCTGAATTATATGAGTAAAATAAACCTAAGCTATAAAAGGCCTTAAGCGGTTTATCATTTCTAGTTTGCATACTTAAAATCAGCGGAATTTTAACAAAAGTCATTTTAGAATTCGCTGTAAATTTTAATATATCTCCAAATATTGTATCGTTACTTTTATAGTTTTGGTTACTCGTTCCGAATGAAATACCAGAGCTAATTGAAATGCCATTTAAAGATTTGTAACCGAAGTCGAAACCACCGCTAAAACCCATTGTGATCGAATACTTTTGAACGCTATCTGTTGCAGCATCGTGGGCGTTATATAAATTTGATTTATAAATAAAACCATTCCCACCTATAAAGGGACCTGATTGTTCTACTTGCGAAAAAGCTGAACTAACTGTTGATAATAGTAAGGCTAGACTTAGATAAATGTTTTTCATGCCATAAATGTAAGTGGAAAATTTAGTAAAAATAAATTTCTTGTTTATAATTTTTAGCAAGGAATTAAAACTTCCATTTAGATTGGGATGAATAGCTTATAACTGGCGACTGATCATACCTTTAGTTCTTTGTAATGTGCATTCAAGTTCATGGATTTAGATGTCATGAAATTCGGAGATTGACTAAAGTGAATGACCAGATTTAAAATTGAGCCTCAATAAGAAATCGGTTATAATTGAAGGGGAGATTTTGTTGACTTATTTTATAATCGGCTTATCAACAGGGGCTTCGCCATCTTTTAGGATGGTAATTTGTACAATATTTTCGTTCATAATCCATTGATTACCATCCCAACGGAGTCCATCATAGGTTCCATCGGGTACATAGGTGTATTTTTTTGCTGGATCACCAATTTGTGATTCGCAATGATCGAAAATAATTTGTTGTGTTTCAGTATCGTAGTTCATTGAAACTTTTGCACCTTTTTGATATTCAAGCAAAAGTCGATTCGATGTTTTTCGTTTGCCTCGATCAAGAATAGAAAAAATGGGAGCACCAAATAAGCCTTTCCCATTCGGATCAAATTGAAATGCATCGACCATTTTTCGTTCGCAATTCATTGAATTTCCATTCCATCCGAAAAGAAAATATACTTTTTGCCCATTTACTTCTTTGTCTAAAATATTATAATACAAATTACCGTACCAGCGTGTATTACTGAATAATGAATCTTCCGCTCCTCGAATAATTTGATCGGAAATATCAACCAATGGAATAGTTTCACCTTGATTGGTTTGTATAGCGCCATAATAACGACGTTCAACAGGACTTCGAATAATTTCCCAATTATATATTTTAAATGAATTATCAGGCGCGTTGAGAATGACTATTTTTTCTTTCAGCTTATTTAAAGGTGCACTAAAAGAAGACTTGTTTTTAATTAATTCTTTAAAAACACGAATGAACTCATAGCTACCATCAATTCGGCTTTCGTCGAGTGAAGAGAAATACATTGAATCGGCAAGGAAAACAAGGCTGTCTTCGAGGATTTCAATGGGACTGAGTAAACTGATATCTTTTTCATGTATGAGCTGACGTGAAGGACTCATATTTTCAAACTCTTGCGCATTCGCAAATACTGTGGTAAAGAGTAATAGAAAAGAAAAAAGTGTTTTTATCATTCGTAAAAATATTGAAACAAATGTAAGGAAAGTTTTTAGAATATGTTTGACCATTTTTAGGGCTTTTAAACGATTGAGCATTGATAAAGATTGAATATATATTGAGCTTGCCTCTAAATCCATTTTCAATGGTAGAAAGCACAAAGACTATTTGGATTGTGAATTGCGTGTTGACAGACAGAGAAGACTTGTTAGGAAGCGCGTGAGGGATAGTAACAGAAATACCGCGACAGCGTTTGCCTTGATGGTTTTTTATTTCAATGAATACACATTATGGCAAATGAATGGCGCGGATTGGCGTGAATAGCCCGACACCAAAATAATATAATTTTTAAGGTGCGAATACATTTGCTATTTTGGTGGCACGCCCAAAATGATTTTATTGAATTGAGAATGCGAAAAAGAAATAGTTTACAACACGATAAAACTCGACTCAAACAAATATATTTGCAACCATAAAAAATAATAAAATGAGTAAAGGACCTGTATCGCAATTTATTGAGCATAATTATAGACATTTTAATGCAGCAGCTTTAATGGACGCGGCTAAAGGATATGAGACACATTTGCTTGAGGGTGGTAAAATGATGATTACTCTTGCGGGTGCAATGAGTACAGCTGAGTTAGGAATATCATTGGCTGAAATGATTCGACAAGATAAGGTTCAAATTATTTCATGTATGGGTGCAAATTTGGAGGAAGATATTATGAATTTGGTGGCTCATTCGCATTATAAACGTGTGCCTAATTATCGTGATTTGAGTCCACAGGATGAGTGGGATTTATTAGAAAACCATTATAATAGAGTAACGGATACTTGTATTCCGGAGGAGGAAGCGTTTAGGAGATTACAAAAACATATCCATCAGATTTGGTTAGAGGCAGATACGGCAGGAGAGCGGTATTTTCCGCATGAGTTTATGTACAAGATGTTGTTGAGTGGCGTGCTTGAGCAATATTATGAAATAGATCCAAAGGATAGTTGGATGTTAGCCGCGGCGAAAAAGAATATTCCAATTGTTTGTCCAGGTTGGGAAGATAGTACGATGGGTAATATTTTTGCATCGTATATTATTAAGAATGAAATGAAGGCAACCACGATGAAAAGTGGTATTGAGTATATGGTTTGGTTGGCTGATTGGTATAGAAAAAATAGTGATGGAAAAGGCGTAGGATTTTTTCAGATAGGAGGCGGTATTGCAGGCGATTTTCCAATTTGTGTGGTACCGATGATGTATCAGGATTTGGAGTGGCATGATGTACCTTTCTGGAGTTATTTTTGTCAGGTGTCAGATTCAACCACATCTTATGGATCTTATAGTGGGGCAGTGCCTAATGAAAAAATTACCTGGGGTAAATTAGATATTCATACACCAAAATTTATTGTAGAAAGTGATGCAACTATTGTGGTGCCTTTGATATTTGCTTGGATATTGGGGCAATAAAATGATTGGTTGATGAAGTTTAGAATCTAGTATCAGATTGCTTATCATAAACTTTTTCAGAAAAAATTATTGGAAAATTAAGTTTGTATTTGGAATTTTAGAAATTACATTTATATTTGCACTCCTTAAGTTCTTAACAACAATGCGAAAGTAGCTCATTTGGTAGAGCACGACCTTGCCAAGGTCGGGGTGGCCAGTTCGAGCCTGGTCTTTCGCTCATATAAAATCCATTCGTTACCAAGAATGGATTTTTAGTTTTGGGTTTTTAGCTCAAAGCATTTACATCAGTTACCCTGGTGGTGAAATTGGTAGACACGCAGGACTTAAAATCCTGTGGGCAGCAATGTCCGTGCGGGTTCAAGTCCCGCCTGGGGTACAAATAATCAGAGTGAGAAACAGAGCGAGAGCAGTGTTTTAAACTCTGATTTTTTTTTATAGGTATTACTGAATTTTATTTTCATTCTTCTTATATCATTTTATTGATTTGATCTAGTTGGAATTAAATCTTTAAAATCTGTGATTCAGCATTTTTGTCAGAATCACGGATTAAAAAGATTACACAGAATACACGGATTGAATTCAAAATTCAGTGATGCAGAAAAATACAAGTAGTTATATTGTTCTGTAATGAATCCGTGTTGATCCTTTAATCTGTTTAATCTGTGATTCAGAATATTTTTGTCAGAATCACGGATTATACTGATTACACAGAATACACAGATTGAATGCAAAATTCAGTGATGTAAAAAATACGTTCAGTTTCATTGC
>DAOOQH010000202.1:0-6474 GCA_035388625.1 Chitinophagaceae bacterium
ACAACGAAGGTTTTTTTATTGATAAAGGCGTAGCATTTGCTCACCGGCGATTATCTATTCTTGATACCTCAGCAAAAGGCAATCAACCAATGACATCGAAAGATAATAACTGGACCATCGTATTCAATGGTTGTATTTATAATTTTCTTGAATTAAAACAAGAACTAAAGGCTAAAGGGCATTCTTTTGTTTCAAGTACAGATACCGAAGTTATTGTTGAAGGTCTAGCCGAATATGGTGTCTCTTTTTTTGAACGACTCAATGGCATGTTTGCCATTGCAGCTTGGCAACGAAATGAAGATGCAGTTTATTTAAGTAGAGACCGATTTGGCGTAAAACCTTTATATTATTGGTTTGATGGCGCTAATTTGGTTTTTAGCTCTGAAATTAAAGCCATCTTACAACATCCTGATTATAAAGTAAAATTGAATTTGGCAGCATTGAATGAATATTTTTCTTTTCAAAATTTATTCTCCTACCATACTTTATTTGATGGTATTACCATGTTGCCTGCAGCCAATACTGTGCGTATTGACTCATCAACAAAAAGTATTTCGCATCATGCATGGTGGGATTATGATTTTACTAAGCCTGACGAAAGTATGACAATGGAATTTGCCATTGAAGAAACTGAACGTTTGTTCAAGCAAGCCGTATCTCGCCAAATGATATCCGATGTTCCAGTTGGATCCTATCTTAGTGGAGGCATGGATTCGGGTTCAATTACGGCAATAGCATCAAAACATGTAAACCGAATGGCAACATTTACTTGCGGATTTGATATGAGTTCGGTAACGGGTGTTGAGGCAAATTACGATGAACGAAGAGATGCCGAAGCCATGGCAAACTATTGTAAAACGGAGCATTATGAACAAGTGATTAATGCCGGAGATATTCGATGGAGCTTACCTCGTGTTGTATGGCATCTCGAAGATTTGCGTGTAGGTATGAGCTACCCCAATTTTTATATTAGTAGACTAGCATCCAAATTTGTAAAAGTATGTTTGCAAGGTACTGGCGGAGATGAATTGTTTGGTGGATATCCATGGCGATATTATCGTGTGTTTCAATCAATGGATAGTCAATCATTCTTTAATAATTATTATGGTTTCTGGCAACGCCTCGTAACCGACGAAGAAAAGAAAGAACTTTTTCAACCTAAAGTGTATGAGCAAATTGATGTTGATTTGCCTCGAAAAGTTTTTGAAAGAGTATTTACATTCAATGATCACTTATCGTATAATACGCCAGAAGATCATATCAGTAATTCATTATATTTTGAAGCTAAAACATTTTTACCCGGACTTTTACTGGTCGGTGATAAATTAGCGATGGCACACGGACTTGAAGAACGATTTCCTTTTTTAGATAATGACCTTGTTGACTTTGCTCAAAAAATTCCTATAAAATACAAATTAGGTAATTTAGAACAAATGAAACGGATAGATGAAAATATAGAGAAGAAAAGAAAAATCGCTTATCAAGAATTTGATGATGGCAAAAATGTATTACGTAAAGCCATGATGAATACCTTGCCAGACAATATCATTAATAGAAAAAAACAAGGATTTTCAGCACCCGATGAAAGTTGGTATCGAGGTGAAAATGCTGCTTATGTAAAAGAATTACTATTGAGTGAAAATACAGCTATGTCTGAGTTTATCAATCCTGAATATGTGAAAAAAATTGTCAATGAACATATCAACGATCATATTAATCATCGATTGCTGATTTGGAGTTTTTTAAATTTTGAATGGTGGTGCAAATTATTTCTTCATAATGAAAAATTACCTGAATAATTCATGCAACAAATACTAGTTACTGGCGGAAATGGTTTGTTAGGATATGAAACTTTAAAACTTTTATCCAAAAGTAACAAGTATCATATTATGGCTATTCAACGTGACATTGAAAAAGCACAACCGCTAGAACATGTGAAATATATTGAAGTCGATTTAGCACAATCAAATTTTGCCGCTCATCTTCCAACTTCTATAGACGCAGTTTTTCATTTAGCACAATCAAATAATTTTAGAAAGTTTCCAGAAATGGCGCAAGATATTTTTGCTGTCAATACACAAGTTACTTTTAACTTACTCGATTATGCTTATAAAGCTGGCGCGAAAAAATTTATTTTTACTTCAACAGGTGGTATTTATACAGGTAGTCAGCCAATATTTATTGAGTCAGATGGCAATTCATTTGATGCAAACGCTGGATTTTATGCTACATCAAAATTCATAAGTGAAAAGCTCGTTGAGAATTATAGTAAACTCATGACGACTATAATTTTCAGACCATTTTTTATTTATGGTAAACGTCAAAAGCATGATATGCTCATTCCGAGGTTGATATCGAATATAAAAAACAATACTGAAATTGCATTAGACGGAATCAACGGAATTCATATTAATCCAATTCATGTTGAAGATGCAGCTATGGCGCTCACAAAATCATTGGAATTAAATCAATCAAACATATTTAATTTGGGTGGTCCCGAGCGTTTAAGTTTGCGAGATCTATGTCTAATAATAGGTAATGCCTTGAGTAAATCTGTTCAATTTGCTACAAATGAAAGCAAGGTACCTCGAGATGTTGTGGGTGATATCACTCAATTAAAATCTTTACTTTATACACCAAGTATACATTTTAAAGATCGAATAAATGAATTGATAAAAGATGAAGAATAAACTTTTCTTTTTAATACAAGCTTTATTACGATACTTCCCATATAAATTAGGAATATGGTTACGAAATCTATTCTATCCAACCTTTTTTAAAAGTTATGGTAAACATGTGCGCATATTTGATTCCATTGTTATCAAATTTCCGAGTGATATTGAAATTGGAGATCATGTTACAATAAATCAATTTTGTTATATTGTAGGTAAAGGAGGATTGAAAATTGGAAACGATGTGATGATTGGTGCAGGCACAAAAATTACAACTACATCTCACGATTTTGAGGATATCAATAAACCAATGAGTCAACAAAAAATAACCTGCCTACCAATTTTATTAGAAGATGATATTTGGCTCGGATTTAATGTCATTGTTATGGGTGGTGCCAATATCGGCAAAGGCTCAATACTTGCCGCCGGTTCGGTTGTGCTTGGCAAAACATATCCCCCATTAAGTATACTCGGTGGCGTGCCTGCCTCAATAATTCGAAGTAGAATAGTAAACAAATAATCGATGCATTGCCTATCTTGCACCGCGAAACAATATGGGATTAAGTATGAAGCAATTTGGGCTTGTTAGTGAAATCGATTACACGAATGAATCGTCATGGAAGGATAAAATATTTGTCACCTTGGATATTGATTGGGCGCACGATGATGTGGTTCGAAATGTTGCAGATTTTCTTTCATCAAATCATATAAAAGCTACTTGGTTTGTAACCCATCAATCTCCTGTTTTAGATGAGTTGCGAAATAACCCATTATTTGAATTAGGCATTCATCCAAATTACAACCCTTTACTTTTACAGCATAGTACAAGCAAAGGCGCAAATGCTAAAGAAGTACTTGAAAATATTTTGCAAATTGTACCTGAAGCGAAATCTGTTCGAAGTCATTCATTAACCCAACATTCGGCTTTGGTTGATTATTATGCCGAAAAAGGTTTAGTTCATGAACTTAATGTTTTTATTCCCATACAAGAAGATATTATTTTAAAACCTTATCGACATTGGACCAATATTATACAAGTGCCTCATGTTTGGGAAGATGATGTGAATATGCGATATGGTTTAGATTACTTTGAAATGATTGAGAAAGTGATCGATTACACAGGAATAACAGTCTTAGATTTTCATCCAATTCATTTATTTTTAAATGCCAATGCATATGAACAATATGAAGAAGTGAAGGATTTTCTTCAAGATTATCAACGTCTTGAAACACATATAAATAAGGATAGCTTTGGTACAAAGAATTTTTTATCTTTGCTCGTTGATAAGATCACATCATGATAGACCAGCATATTTTACAGTCAGTTTTAGGCATTACAACATCTTCAACTAAACAATATCAACAACTCGCACTAAGTAATATTCAAACACCCAATTCACTTTCATTTTTTGATGATCCAAGATATTTGGATGAACTGAATGCCAATCAACATATTACCGGTGTTTTTGTTGAAGAAAATAATGCTGAACGAATCAATCCCGAAAAGGAAATATTTATTGTTGATGATCCAAGATGGCATTATTTTACTTTGTATAATTTTATAGCTAAGCAAAATAAAGTGAATTTCAAAAGTCAAATTCATCCTTCTAGCCAAATTCATCCAACATCTTATATCGCAGAAAGTAATGTCATTATCGGAAAAAATTGTATCATTTACCCAAATGTCACTATACTTGAGGATGTAGAATTAGGAGACAATTGTATCATTCAATCAGGTACAGTTTTAGGTGGAGAAGGGTTTGAGTACAAACGAACAAAAAAGGGAATTCTACCTGTTTATCATGATGGTAAACTCATAGTTGGTAATGATGTTCATTTTGGATTAAATAATACAATCGATAAAGGTTATCAGTATAGACATACCATTATTGGTGATGATTGTAAATTGGATAATCAAGTCCATATTGCTCATTGCGTGCAAGTTGGAAAACGTGTTCTATTTCCTGCTTCATGTATGTTAGCAGGGAGTATAACCATTGGTGATGATGTATGGATTGGTCCAAATTCAAGTATAAGCTCTGGCGTTACAATAGGCAATAGAGCCTTTATTACAATTGGCGCCGTGGTTACAAAAAATGTAGAGGATGATCAAAGAGTGACGGGCAATTTCGCTATACCTCATTTGTTGTTTATGAAGCAATTGAAGAAAATGATGCAAGAGAATGGATAAACCTATCAAAATTCTTTTTGCCACAAGTAATATTGCCAGTATGCCGAATCTCACCATTCAGGCATTAAATAAACTTCCTTTAATGAATGCAAAAGGTATTAGTTATGGAACTAGTCAGTATTGGACTTTTGGACCTAATTGGAAAATTATTGAAGTCACCTCATTTAAAGTAAATCCTCTAAAACGAATATTTCAATTCATCAATTTTAAGTATCAAATATTTAAAGGAATATTATGGGCCGATATTTTAATGTGGACATGGGATATTGATCGGTTTGAGTTTTTTTTAATTAAATTATTCAAAAAGAAAATTTTTATCGAATGGCTTGGAAGTGATATTCGAGTACCAGAAATTTTATTTCAAGAAAACAAATATTATAAACAAGCATGGGAAAATGGTGATTGGGATTATATGTCTGAAAGTCAATTACGAAGTGATACCATTCAGGAAAAATTTTATAAACTCAAGGCAACTCCTTTACTCTGCGTTGAAATGTCGCTTTTTTTAAATCGTAATTTCTTCCCAAACTATATTTCATTTTTTCAGCGTATAGATATTAATAATTATTTACCTCAGTATCCATCACCTCAATCAAACAATCCAGTGCTTGTGCATACTCCTTCCGCTACTGGAACCAAGGGAACACGTTATGTACGTGAGATCGTTGAAAAATTTAAAGCAAAAGGAATGCAATTTGAATACATCGAAATTCATAATAAGTCGCGTCAAGAGGCATTAGATGCCATTGGCAAAGCAGATATTTTTATCGATCAATTTATTGGTGGCAGTTACGGACTAGCTACTTGTGAAGCATTGGCAATGGGCAAGCCTGTATTTTGTTATTTAATGCCTTATGTAGCTGAACGATTACCAAAGGAATGCGCCATTATCAATTCAAATTTAGAAAATTTAGAATCCAATCTAGAAAGATATATGCTTGATGCCAATCTTCGTCATGAGGCAGGTATAAAAAGCAGGGCATTTGCGGCACAATATCATGATGCAGACAAGATTGCATTGCAATTGCAAACATTGTATAAAGAAACAATGAAGGAAATTTGAAAACACTATTGAAACAATTAGCAAGTGAAAGTGCCATTTATGGAATAAGCAGCATGCTTACAAAAGTAATTGGTATTTTTTTAGTGCCATTATATACAAGGTTACTCACTCCTGCTGATTATGGCTCACTTAATTTAGTGAATTCAACCTTCTATTTTATTATTGTATTAGCAGTATTTGCATTAGATAGTGCTTCAGCAAGGTGGTTTTACGATACGCATGATATCGAGGATAGAAAGAAAACTATTTCTTCGTGGTTTTGGTTTCAAATGATCGCATCTGTTGTATTTGCATTCATCATTATTTTGGGATCTTCATTCTTTAGTCGAATTATTTTAAATGAAACTAAGCCATTGCTATTTATTATTCCTGCGCTTGGTTTATTAGCAAATGTATTACCAGGAATGGTTACGAATTGGCTGCGTTTTCAACGGAAAGCAATTCATACGGTGATTTTTACGGTGAGTAATGTTTTACTCAATATTGGTTTAAATATACTATTCGTGCTTTATTTAAAATGGGGTGTCATGGGTGTTTTGGCGGCTTTA
>DAOOQH010000203.1:0-6432 GCA_035388625.1 Chitinophagaceae bacterium
TGCCGATCCGCATTGCACAATTGATACTTGCTTGAATTACCTAGCGCCTGTTAATACAAGATGGGCTTATCATAATGCACCATATACTTTGTTGGAACAAGTGATTGAAAATGCGACTTCAATGAATATGAATAATTATACACAGTTGAGACTTAAAACACCAACTGGTATAACTGGACTTTGGGTGATGAATGGCTTCAATAATGTTTTTTATAGTAAAGTGAGAAGTATGGCAAGATTTGGATTATTGATTCAAAACAATGGAATTTGGAATCAAGATACGCTGTTACATGACAATGTATATAAATCACAAATGATAAATACCTCACAAAATCTAAATAATTCTTATGGATATTTATGGTGGTTAAATGGCAAATCTTCCTTTATGGTTCCTACTTCTCAAATTACTTTTCCTGGATCTTATGCTCCCGATGCACCGAATGATATGTTTGCAGGAATTGGTAAAAATGGTCAAATTGTAAGTATTTCACCAAGTAAAGGATTGGTGATGGTTAGGATGGGTGAAAGTCCTAGTTCAACTGGGCAAGAAGTTCCATTTTTATTATGTACAAATATTTGGAAACGTTTGAATGAAGCCATGTGTTCACCTAATTCTATCATTGAAACGAAAGAAAATGAACCTTCTATTTCGATTTTCCCAAATCCTGCAACTAAGTATTTAAAGATTGGTTTACCAAGTTCTAAAAATTTCAGTATTAGAATAATGAATATCATTGGGAAGACAGTTATGGTAACAAATAATGAAAGCTCAATTGATATCTCATCTTTAACGAATGGTATTTATTTAGCTAAAATTGAGCAAGGCGGCAAAACAAGTATACACAAATTTATCAAGCAATAAATAATCGGTTTCTTTTACCTTTGCTTAGATGAATACAATTTATTTTACACCAGGCCCCTCGCATCTTTACGAAACCTATCAGCAACATCTAATGCAGGCAATGAATCTTCAACTAGGTTCTATCAATCATCGATCAAATGCATTCAGAAGTATCTATCAACATACAGATGAACAATTAAGAATTTTGATGGATATCCCATCATCTCATGCCATTTTTTTTGCATCATCAGCAACCGAAATTTGGGAAAAAATAATTCTTAATTGTGTTGAAAAATTTTCATTTCATTTGACGAATGGAGCCTTCTCAAATAAATTTTATGAGTTTGCAAAAATGCTTCAAAAAACGCCTCTTGAATTCAAGGTTAATGAAGGTGAAGGTTTTGATATGGAAAAGATTGATGTACCAGATCAAGTTGAATTAATTTGCACAACACAAAATGAAACCTCAACTGGTGTACAAATTCCAATTGATGATCTTCATAGCCTCAAACTGAAATACCCTCATAAACTATTATGCACCGATTTGGTTTCAGTAGCCCCCTACTCTCAAATTAATTATTCATTAATTGATTGTAGTTTTTTTTCTGTTCAAAAAGCATTTGGTATGCCTCCTGGTTTAGGGGTTTGGATTGTGAACCAAGATTGCTTAAATAAAGCAGAAGATTTAAAAAACAAAAAACAAAATATTGGTGCGCATAATACACTCGAATCCTATTTTAAAAATTACAAAACTTTTGAAACACCTTCAACGCCCAATGTCATTGCCATTTATATTTTAGGTAAAATAGCTGAGGATATGAATCGAAAAGGATTAAAAAATATTCGAGAGGAAATTGATACTAAAGCACAAATGATATATCATTTTGCGGAAAACAAAATAGGTTATGAGCCCCTTGTTAAAGAAATTAAACATCGATCTAAAACTGTTGCAGTGATCAATACTATTGAGCCATCTGCCAACATAATAAACTCGCTCAAACCATTTAATATGACTATTGGTAGTGGTTATGGAAAGCTCAAAGCAAATCAAATCAGAATTGCAAATTTTCCGGCTACCTCAGTTTCTGACATGGAAAATTTGTTAGATCATTTGTAATTGTCCGCCTTATTTATTCTAGTTGCTTAAGCGCTTAGGCGACTAAATCAATTTTCTTTTTTTTGCAAAATCAATCAAGCCAACAACAGAATGAATATCTATTTTTCTGAAAATATTTTTCCTATGTGTCTCTACTGTGCGTTCACTTATAAAAAGCTTTTCGGCAATTTGCTTATTACTTAAATCCTGAGCAATACAACGAATGATTTCAATTTCACGAGCAGTTAAATTCATTGATTGATTCGCTCTTTTTATTTTAGTATAAGCATGTAATTCTTCAATAATTTCTTTCGAAAAATAAGTATCATCTTCCGAAACCGCTTCAATCGCCTCAAGCAATTCGCTCTTGTTAGCAGTCTTTAAAAGGTAAGCACTTACATTGGCCTCCTCAATCATTTTTTCAATTAGCGGGCCATCTCCATTCATTGATAGCGCTATAACTTTTATTTTTGGGAAATCACTTTTTACACGCATGGCCATTTCGTAGCCATCAATTACAGGCATCATGATATCAGTTAGTAAGATATCAACTTTAATATCCTTTAAATTTTCAAGCAATAAAAGTCCATTTGTATTTTCGGCTACCACATTTAAATTTGGATGACCTTTTAATAATAGTTTCAATCCATCAATCACTATTTGATGATCATCAAGAATGGCTATTTTTATTGACATAATTGTTTAATTTAAATAAATATAGTACAATGTACGAATCATAGATCCTACTTGGTTTTATCATTAAGACAATAATCATGCCTATAATATGTATCTAGTTTCTAAATTTATGTTTTGACAATCTCATTTTAACTCAAATTACTGTATTTCAATATTTTATATGTTAGATATAGATTATCATACTTTGCAAAATTTATTTCATATCGATAATAGAAATACTAAATTTTGAAGTTTAAAAAGTCGTTTATTTTGATTCTTTCAGCTTTTCAATTGAAACATCAGTCAATTTTATATTAAAATTAAGACTAATTTTCTATCACAACTGAAGTCATGGTAAGCGAGCCTCCAAGTAATTTGTCATTAAATAATGAAACTTTATCTGAAGATTCTTTGAGCCCTATTGTGTATAAAAGGGGCAAGTAATGTTCAGCTGTAGGTATGGCAAGCGCAAATTCTTTTCCTTGATCTTTATATTGAATAAGTGCTCGATGATTATCCTCTAAGATAAACTTCTTCATTTTTTCGTTGGCTTCGATGGCCCATTCAAAACCATAATTTGGTTCGTTTAATTTATTCCATGCAACCAATCCAAGATTATGTACCATATTACCACTACCAATGATTAAAATACCTTTACGACGAAGCGAAGTCAATTGACTTGCTAAATCATAATGATATTGAGGTGATTGATTATAATCTAAACTCATTTGTATTATGGGTATATCGGCGTTCGGATATAAATGCTTTACTACACTCCAACATCCATGATCAAGCCCCCATTGATGATCGAATTGAACATGGGTTTTTGTAATGAGTTTTTGAGTTTCTTCTGCTAATAATGGACTGCCGGGTGCAGGATAACTAACTTGATATAACGCTTCAGGGAATCCTCCAAAATCATGAATTGTTTTAGGATTTTGCATCGCAGTTACAAAGGTGCCTTTCGTTTCCCAATGTGCCGAAATACAAAGAATTGCATTGGGCTTAGGTAATTTTTGACCCAATTTTCGAAATCCTGAAACAAACTCATTTTCTTCTATTGCATTCATTGGACTACCATGTCCAAGAAAAAGCACAGGCATCTTTTCAGTCTTTTTAAATGATGAAGATAAATGATCAAGTTCATTCAATTTCATTGCAATACCTGAGATTGGCATAAGTGTGAGGAGTTTTAAAAATGATTTCCTGTCCATAGAGTAATATAAAATATTGTCCTGAAACGAATTTCAAAGATACTGTTTCAAATTAATAAGAATACACAAGTCCTTTTATTCTAATTCCCATACACTTCGGTAAGAGCCAAATTTCTCGATATAATTAAAAAAGGAAAGATAAAATGGATCTCTACCTAAGGTAGCGCTATCTCCTATCACCACCAAGTTTTCTTTGGCACGGGTCATGGCAACATTCATTCGTCTATAGTCATTTAAAAAACCAATCTGTCCATCATCATTTGATCGTACTAGTGAAATTAAAATGGTTTCTTTCTCCTGTCCCTGAAAACTATCGATGGTTGAAATACGTATGAGTGATGGCAAACTTTCTTTAGCCAATGCTACCTGACCGGCATAAGGTGAGATGAAGGCCGTTTTTAAAGCATCAAAATCTTCATGTGCGATTACCTTAAGTGCAATTTCAAGTTCACCACCGTTTTGTAAACTTGAACCATTTGCACCTCGCTCTTCTTGATGGCCTGAACCTGCAGTATCGTAAAAAATTATATGGATACCAGTATTGCATAGATGTTCAGCACTCTTTAAACGACTATCATAAAAGTACTGACTCGAAAATCCGGCTATCGATTCTCGCATTCGATATTGAATATCTAGTAAGTAAATCGATTGAGTATTTGCAAAACAGACTTCTAAAATAGACTTCGTAAATCCTAATCGATTGGCTTCATCAGAAAGTACAGTTGGTGGCAATTGATAATGATCACCAGCTAATACATACTTCTTTGCAAATGGAAATAAACACCAAGCCAAAGGCTCTAAACATTGCCCAGCCTCATCCATTATGAGTGAATCAAATTCAATACTTTTTATTTTTGAATCATGTAAACCGATCGGTGTTCCTAAAATAACATTTGCTTCATGATAAAGCTTCTCTTCATTGTATGCTTGCAGTTTCTTTATTTCATCTCTAATATTTTTTACTTCTTTGAATAATAAATTTCGTTGCTCTCGTTCAGCTTTCCCGAAACTTCGCTTATACTTTAAAGCCATTTTTCTAAATTCCTCAGCACGAATTTTAAGTTGCTTAATTTCCTTTCTTTGATTTGTATCTAATAATTTTCCTTCAGGTGTAAATGGAAAAATAGATTCGCTAACCTTCGTTGTATTCCCGATACGCAATATGGTTAAACCAACTTGATGGAGCCCTAGTGCAATATTATCAACGGCTGTATTGCTTGGTGCAGACACTAAAACCTTTTCGCCTGCCTTCACTAAACACTTTATAGCTTCGATAAGGGTGGTCGTTTTACCAGTACCAGGTGGACCATGCACAATGGTCATCTCTTGGTTATTTAATATCGCGCCAACAGCATTTCGTTGACTCTCATTTAAACGTTGATTGGTAATATCTAATTTTCGTGGTTCATCAACTACTTGATGTAGCGAAGGAATACCATCATGCATCACTCTAAAAAAATGAAAGAGCGTATCGTTTTTTGGAAGATCTTTTAGCGCATGCTTCATGATACTTGTGGTGCGATGATCTGGAGAGAGTTTAATACCAACACCTTTATCTTCTAACCAATCAGGATAATCGGGAGCAAACAAACGAAACTCACCGCTTCTTCCATCCAAATTCAAAAGTATACCTTTAATTGGCTCTTCACCATCTGTAAAACATTCAATGGCACAACCATCTCTAAACTGATTTTCTTGCGGAAAATTTAATCGAAAACTAATTTCAGGATAGTCGGCATAACCAAATGTTTTTTTTGTAATAATGAGAGGATGTAATGCCAATCCCTCTGCTTTCAACGATTTCAGGCTGTGATCTTTATCTAAACTATATCGTTTAACTTGTTCTTTTTCTTCTAACTCAATACATTTCAACAAACGTTGAATATGTGGATGCAAATCTTCCATTTCGCGAAAATACGGTGAGAATATGTCACTATGAATTTATTCTGATTGAGTAAAATAAAATGGTTACACTAAATATAAAGTGAGTCCCGTTGGCTGTCGGAATTGGGCGGCACACACGCTTTTCGTTCCAATCCACACGAAGCGTGTGGTATTTCCACTGCAATCGTTGCCGCAATACATCCAATATTTTTGATTATTCTTTGCTTACATTTTAAGTATAGCCAATAATATAAAAATATCTTCAAGCTCTGGATCAGAAAACATCAAATTGTTGCCAAATACTTAATTGCAGACATAGAAGGCAGAAAAAAATAAGCGCCTCCGCGAATAGTTACAAATTGAGGAAGATTTTGAATACATCTATTTGTAGGATAATCTTGAACTGTAAAATTTTGAGTTAAGCTTTTATCAATATTCTCTTGAGTTCCTGTTAGAGGATCTGGCTCATTATATAAATTTTGAAAAGATGGATTATTACTCCATGTACGTTGAATAAATTCGAATTGATTTTCAATATTTGCATTGACACATATAAAATGTAATCCAACCTCATCCTTGGTTTTGTAATTATTTGGACCAGCATCGATTGCTTCGCCATATGATCTACCTCTGCGAATTATTCGATGTTTATTGGTTAATTTGCTAGATAATTTTGCTTTATTATCTTCAAAAGCATCTCTTGGATTTGTGCGACGAATATG
>DAOOQH010000204.1:0-6290 GCA_035388625.1 Chitinophagaceae bacterium
CAATAAAAAAAAGTGTGGTGCTAATAAAAAGAATATGGTAGAGTCCTGGTTGCATCATATTGTTTGAGGTTTACTTCTGATTGCGATAACAATACAGCCAATTAAGGCAGCTAATAATAATATACTTACCACTTCAAAGGGTAGGGCATAACCGCCTTCACCAACACCCAACATATTGTTTCCTATATTAACGACTGTAGGTTCAAGGGCTAATTGATTTGTAGCAATAAATTGATGTTTGAAAATTTGAAGCATGATCAAGGCAAGTCCACAAAAGGCTGCCAATGCTGCAAATATTTGACGACCTATTTTTTGTTCGGGTAATTTTTCGCCAGCTTGTTGAGTTAAAAAAATTGAGAATATAATGAGTACGGTAATTCCACCAACATAGACAACAATTTGAACTGCAGCAATAAATTCATATTGTAACCAAAAATACATTCCAGCAACACCTATCAGTGAAAAAAGTAAAAATATGGCGGCGCGAAAAATATGGCGGGTTGTAACAGCCAATAATCCGCTACCAAGTATCATGGCCGCAAGTAAATAAAATATTATGTTTTCTCCACTCATCATTTATTTAATCAATTTTCATTTTTAAATTAGTTTCTTTTATTCATTTATTCAACCCCTTCCATAATTTTTGATCCTTCTTTATTTAATACTTTTGTCAATTGGCTTCTATCAAATACACTGTGTTCGAACGTTTGTGCCATTTTAATTGCATCAGACGGACAAGCAGTTATACATAAATTACACATGGTACAAAGTTCTAAATGATATACAAGTTTGTCAATTGCTTTTTTCTTTTTGCCTTCAGCAGTTAGTTCAAATTTGGTAACTACTTTAATAGTTCCATTGGGGCAAGCTAATTCACAAGCTGTGCAGCCAGTGCAACGATGTTCATTGTTTTCATCGTGTGGCATGACTACTTCGCCTTTAAAACGATCGGCTAATTGCATGGTAGCTCGATTATCAGGATATTGCTCAGTAATAATTTCTTTATGATGGGTAAAATAAAATAAGGTTCTCCTGAGACCGACCACAAGTGATTTCAGTGCTACGAAAATTTCCTTTATATAATTTACTATAAACATAGTTTACGTTTGAAGTAAGAAATGAGTTTGATATTTAGTTTCATTTATTACTCGTGATAATTTAAAAATGCCATCCTAAAATTGCCATCGCCGTGACCACCAATAAATTTACCATACTAATTGGTAATAAATATTTCCATTCTAAATTTAATAATTGATCAATTCTTAATCGTGGAAAAGTCCATCTAAACCACATAATTAAAAATATTAAGAAAAAGGTTTTTCCAAAGAACCATATACTTGAAGGAATAAAATCCATGATATGGTTGAAGCCTTCCCAATGGCCGATATGAAACGGCATCCAACCACCTAAAAATATGGTGGCACCGATTGCGCAAACAATAAATACATTCACATACTCTGCAAGGAAAAAAAGAGCGAATTTCATACCTGAGTATTCGGTATGAAAACCTGCAGTGAGTTCCGACTCTGCCTCAGCCAAATCAAAAGGTGCTCGATTGGTTTCAGCTGTTACAGCAATAATAAAAATGATAAATGAAATGAAGATAGGTATATGACCTTTAAAAATCCACCATCCATTTGCTTGAGATGCAATAATTTCATTTAAATTTAAAGTGCCTGTTAGCACAACAATGGTAAGAACAGCTAAACCAGCAGACAATTCATAACTCACAATTTGAGCCCCGCTTCGCATGGCACCTAATAAAGAATATTTATTATTACTTGCCCATCCAGCCATTAAAATACTGATAACTGAGAGTGACGAAATGGCTGAAACATAAAGTACACCAATATTAATATCCCACATTTTAAAATCCTTCGCAAATGCAATGGGTGCCATTAAAAGCATTGCCACAATAATGCCAAGTATTGGAGCCATATTAAACAAAAATTTATCAGCGCCATCAGGCGTAATAGATTCTTTCACTAATAATTTAAGTGTATCTGCCATCGATTGTAATAAGCCTTTAGGACCAACTCGATTTGGTCCAAGACGAATTTGCATCCAAGCTGAAACCTTACGTTCCATAATAACAAGTACCAAACCTAAAATAGCAAACAATGAAATCACACCTATACCTGCAAGTATCATTTCGATAACAGTAACCCATACAGCACTGAAAGTATGGCTTAACCATTCATGAATTGCAATTGCTATTTTATTAAAACTCCACATCTACAGTTTATTTTTATCTATCAATATCTGGTATTACTAAATCTAAAGTTCCCATCATGGCAACCAGATCACCAATTTTTCCGCCTCGAGCAATATGGTCTAATGCCGATAAATTAGAAAATCCAGGTGACCGAAATTTAATTCGGTATGGTGTTGTGCCGCCTTCACTTACAATATAAATTCCAAATTCGCCCCTTGCTGTTTCTACTCTTTGATAAAACTCACTCTTAGGTAATTTGATAACCGCTTTTGTTTTTGCTTGAAATTCTCCTTCAGGAATATTATCAATCAGTTGTTCAATAATTCGAACTGATTGATTCATTTCCCTTATTCTCACCATATAGCGTGCAAATGAATCGCCACTAGTTTCTAATACTTCTTCAAAATCAAGTTGGTTATAAATTTCGTATGGATATATTTTGCGCACATCACAACTCACACCACAAGCTCTCAAAGTGGGGCCACTGCATCCAAATGAAATGGCATCTTCTGCCGAGAGGATACCTACATTTTTCATCCTATTTTGAAAGATGATATTGCCAGTAACCATTTCGGCATATTCATCTATTTTACGTTTATATAATTTAATAAATTCTTTTACACTAGGAATGAAATTTGGATGGATATCATCTAATACACCACCAGGCACCATATAGTTCATTGTTAATCGAGCACCACAGGTTTCTTCCATAATGTCATTAATTACTTCGCGTTCTCTGAAGGCGTGAAAGAAAGGTGTAAAAGCTCCGAGATCCATGGCCATTGCGCCCCACCATAATTCATGAGAAGCAATTCGAGTAAGTTCGTCAAGTAAAACACGAATGACTTGTGCTCGAGGTGGTACCTCAATCTGCATTCCTTTTTCGATAATTAATGCACAGGCATGATTATTAATATGAGAAGAAAGATAATCCATTCGACTCGTTACATAAATAAATTGTCGATAGGTAAGACTTTCACACATCTTTTCAATTGATCGATGGATATAGCCAAGATGAGGCTCAACTTTTTTAATAGTCTCGCCATTGAGTGTAATCACCAGATGCAAAACACCGTGGGTTGCAGGATGTTGTGGACCTACATTAATCACTAAATCGCCATCTTCGTTATTTCCTATTTCTTCCAACATAGTTTCTGTCTTATAAAAATCTTATTTAAGTTTATTAATTATTATCTATAGTTTGATCATATTGATTGGGTCTTCAAAATTTTTCAATAAAGGATTTTTCCCTTCCCATCCATCGGGCAAAATCAGTAATCTTAAATCAGGATGATGTAAAAAATTTACACCGAACATTTCATAAACTTCACGTTCATGAAATTCAGCAGTACGCCAAATATGAGAAATGGTTTCAATTTGAGGTTTCGCTAAATCTAGTTTCGCTTTCACGACAAGGTTATGTCTGTATTTAGTTGATGAAAGATGGTAAACCATGGTAAGGTGAGTTTTCCAATCAACACAGGTGAGACAAAACATATAGTCGAACCAAAGTGTTTGTTGATTTCTAATTTGTTCGGCAAGCGATAACCATTGATCTGGTTCAATTGTTAGGGTAGGCCATTCGCTTCCCTCTTCAAAAATTGCAGATGGAAATATTTCAGTGATTGCTAATTGTAAGTCTTGATTCTCCATATCTAAATACTACTTGACTTTATTTGTTCACGAGTATATCCACTTTTTATTTTTTCTTGTAAGCTGATGAGTGCATGCAATAGCGCTTCGGGTCGGGGAGGGCAGCCTGCAACATAAACATCTACTGGAATAATATGATCGGCACCTTTTACAACAGAATAGGTATTGTAAAAAAATGGACCGCCACTGATTGCACAAGCACCCATTGCGATTACATATTTTGGATCTGTCATTTGATCATATAATCGCTTTAAAACAGGCGCCATTTTATTAACGATGGTTCCAGCAATAATGATGACATCGGCTTGACGAGGCGAGGCACGAGCAACTTCAAACCCAAATCGGGAGAAGTCGTATTTAGCACCGGCAGTTGACATATATTCAATGCCGCAACAGCTTGTAGCGAATGTAAGCGGCCACAGAGAATTGGATCGAGCCCAATTAATAATATCATCAAGTTTGCTCAATACGATACCTCCACCAGGTAATTCTTCAATTTGTCCTGGAAATTTTTCTGAATTGATCTTTGTGTTTATATCCATTTAAGTGCTCCTTTTTTATGTGCGTATAAAAATCCGGCAAATAATATTGTAAAGAAAATAATGATTTCAACAAAAGCCAACCATCCAACTTTTTTAGCCACAACAGCCCATGGATATAAAAAAACAAGCTCAACATCAAAAATTAAAAAGATGAGTGCGAATAAATAATATCCAACATTCAGTTGAACCCAAGTTTTACCAGAAGTCGGTATTCCACATTCATATGCTTCACCTTTTTGAGGATTGATTGAACCTTTTGTAATAATTTTTGAAACAAGAATCGCAATTCCTGAAAAGGAAAGTGCTGCAAGAATTAAGACAATCATGGATGATGCTCCCATACGCAAATTTAAAATTTGTACAATTTTCTATTGACCACAATATATAACAAAATTGATATTTTTCTGAATTTCGATAAAACTTCTTGTAAATTTATTAGGAGGAGATTAAATCCTTCTCTCTCTGCAAGTTGTTGTATATTGGCAACATGAGTTGAATAAGTTACGATATTAAACTTAATTTATTTTGGTACGATGAAAATTTTCACGAAATCTGATCTAAAATTTGAACTTAACTTATTCTACATCAATAAATAAATAATAGACTAAACTAGTTATTCTAATGCCTTCAAATAATTTCGATATATCGGGTTTAACCATCGACCAAGTCAATCTTTCAAGGGAAAAATTTGGACAAAACAAATTAGGCTTCAAAAAGGAAAACAGTTTTGTGGATACTATAAAACGAATAGCCGAAGATCCAATGATGATTTTATTATTGGTAGCTTCTTCCATTTATTTTATCAGTGGAAAAATAGGGGATGGAATTTTTCTAGTCTGTGCGATTATATTTCAAACATCAATTTCTCTCTTTCAATATTCTAGAAGTCGAAATGCTTTAGAAAAGTTGAAAAAATTATCTCAACCAAATTGTAAAGTTATTCGAGATGGAAAAGTGGTAGAAATCAAAAGTGAAGAATTAGTGGTTGGAGACAGTTTGTTAGTAGAAGAAGGTACTTCTATTACAGCCGATGGCATTATAATTCATTCCAATGATTTTTCGGTTAACGAATCAATTCTTACTGGTGAATCACTTTCTGTATTTAAGGATAAAACAAAAGAGGATAATTTTATTTACAGTGGTACAACAGTTGCAAGCGGTTTAGCCATTGCAACTATTAGTGCTATCGGCAACAAAACCAAATTAGGCAAAATTGGATCAAGTTTAGAAAGCATCACCGAAGAAAAAACGCCCTTAGAAATTCAAATTGCAAATTTTGTAAAAAAGATGGCTATTACTGGTGCTATTGTATTTGTAATTGTTTGGGCAATAAATTATTGGCATTCACATAATTTACTTAACAGTTTATTGAAATCTCTTACATTAGCTATGAGTATTTTGCCAGAGGAAATACCTGTTGCTTTTACAACCTTTATGGCATTAGGAGCGTGGCGCTTAATGAAAATGGGAATTGCGGTTAAGCAGATGAAAACAGTAGAAACATTAGGTAGTGCTACCGTAATTTGTACAGATAAAACTGGAACGATTACCGAAAATAAAATGAGTTTGGCGAAGCTTTATACACTTGCGTCCAATAAAATTTCGTCACCAAATGACGAATTAGGAGAAGATGAAAAGCAACTTCTATCCTTTGCAATGTGGGCTAGTGAACCCATTCCCTTTGACCCAATGGAAATTGCTTTGCATCAAACTTATAAAGAAATATTGTCACATGATGAGCGACCTAATTATAAACTCACTTTTGAGTATCCATTAAGTGGCAAACCGCCTATGATGACACATATATTTGAGAATGATAAGGGCAATAGGATTATAGCCGCCAAAGGTGCACCTGAAGCAATTATGAACCTTGCCAACCT
>DAOOQH010000205.1:0-6279 GCA_035388625.1 Chitinophagaceae bacterium
TACGGTATGAACCCAATCACTTATTATATGAATGGCAATTCAGTTGGCATTGATACCTTTTATAATAATTTAGGTCCAGGCAATTATATTGTTGAAGTGAAAGATGGACTGGGTTGTAAATCAACTGGCAAATTTGTTGTTCAACCTTCAGATAGACGACCGTATATCATCATCGATAGTATTCATGGTGTGCTATGCGCTGGTGATAAAGATGGCGCAATTGATTGGCATGCAATTAATACATTTCCTCCTTATTACTATACTTTTGATTCACTTTACCTAGGTACAACTAGTTTTATCAATGGTATTACAAATGGCATTTATTCAATTCATGTTATTGACTCAATTGGATGTAAAGCGGATACCACTGTAACTATTGAAGAAGGCGACAAACTCGATTTGAATATCATTGCTTCGCCCGCTTTATGTCAAGGACTTGGGGATGATGGCAAGGCACAAGCCATTGTGATTGGAGGTGTTGAACCTTTTCAGTATGTATGGTCTGGTAGTTTAGGAAACAACACGAACTCAGCCATTAATTTATTGTACGGTAATCAAGTAGCTTATGTAAAAGACGGATTAGGATGTATAGATTCAGCCCAATTTGAAATTGAATACGACCCTTGTTGTGTTGTTAATTTACCCAATGCATTTTCGCCCAATGGTGATGGTGTAAATGATATTTATCGGATCATCAAATTTGGATATATTACTTTAGTATCATTTGAAATTTATAATCGATGGGGAAATAGGGTGTTTTCAACCTCTACCGAAAATAATGGTTGGGATGGCAAGTACCAAGGAGAATACGCCGATTTAGGTACCTATTATTATTTGCTTCGATATAAATGTCATTTAAAAAATGAAACTATTATGCAAAAGGGCGATGTAACGCTTATCAGATAATAAGGCGAATAAAAATTTGCTTGCCTTCTTTATAACTGGGTTTAGATTATCATTGTGTTTATTGATTAAATAGGTTACTCAATTTGGCTTGAATTTGCATCTGGCAACAAAATCTCGGTTAAACTTTCTACTTATTTCGTAAGTTTGCTCCATGAAAGGCAGATTGGGTATTCTTTTTATTCTTGTATTATTTTCTACTTCTTATTCTTGTTCATTTTTTAAGGATGAAAAACAACCTCCTCAACAAACAATTCCAACCTCTTTAGAAATCGATAAACTTACTGAGGCTATTAAAAAAAATCCGAATGACGATAAATTGCTTTACAAACGCAGCAATATCTATCGGTCAATGAAACTCGATTCATTGGCACTGGCAGATTTATACAAAGCCATAAAAATTGACTCAACTAAATCGAATTATTTTAGTGCAATTGGTGATATCTTATTCGAACATAAAGATATTAACGGCAGTATAGGATGGATTTATAAAGCAATTCATTTAAATCCTGATGATGCGGTTGCCCATTTAAAAATAGCTAAAATATTTCTGTATTCAGAAGAATATCCTAAAGCCTTCACCGAAATTAATACCGTGCTCCGAAGCGATGTATATAATGCTGAAGCCTACTTTTTAAAAGGGATGTGCTATAAAAATATGAAAGATACCAATAAGGCAATTTCAAGTTTTCAAACAGCTGTTCAAACAGATCCTCAATATGTTGATGCCCATATGCAATTGGCTTTAATTTATAAAGCTAAAAACAATCCGTTGGCATTGCAATACTTCGAAAATGCATACCGTTCCGATTCTTCTAGTATGGAACCTTTATATGGACAGGGTATGTTTTGGCAAGATCAAAATAAATTTGATGAAGCTAAAAAGGTATTCCGAAGATGCATTTTAATTGATAAAAATTTCGAAAAAGCATATTACAATACTGGTTGGATGTTATTGCAAGAAGATTCAACAGAAAAAGCACTTCGCCAATTTGATATGGCCATTAGTGTTAAACAAGATTATGTTGAAGCTTATTTCAATCGTGGGCTTTGTCAAGAAATTTTAGAAAAAAACGATTTAGCAATTGCCGATTATAATCAAGCCCTTACATTTAATCCAGATTACGAACCCGCTAAATTGGCACTAGTTCGAGTCAATAAAAAACTTAAAAAATAAATTTCCATATGGCCTTAATTGCCCCTTCAGTTTTATCAGCAGATTTTCTATACCTTTCACGAGATATTGATATGATTAATCAATCGCAAGCCGATTGGTTTCATCTTGATGTAATGGATGGAAGATTTGTTCCAAATATTAGTTTCGGTTTGCCAGTTATTTCAGCTATCAAACGCGAAGCAAAAAAAACATTAGATGTACACTTAATGATTGAAGAACCGGGAAAATATGCCGAAGATTTTAAAAAAGCTGGTGCAGATATTTTAAGTGTTCATATAGAAGCTTGTCCGCATTTACATAGAAATTTACAACAAATTAAAAGCTTAGACATGAAAGCAGGTGTGGCAATTAACCCACATACCCCTGTTCAACTTCTGTTTGATGTTTTACATGATACAGATGTGGTATGTATGATGAGTGTAAATCCGGGTTTTGGCGGACAAAAATTTATTCATCACACACTTGAAAAAATAAAAGTACTTAAGGCTGAAATTAATCGACGCGGACTTTCAACTTTGATAGAAATAGATGGTGGCGTTACCTTATTGAATGCGAAAGAAATTATTGAAGCGGGCGCCGATGTTTTAGTAGCTGGCAATACAGTCTTTTCAACTCAAAATCCAAGTGCGACCATTGCAGAGCTTAAGGCAATTATTGCATAAAATATTTTTCGATGCAAAAAATAAAAGCCGCAATAACTTTAATTCGTTTACCCAATTTGGCTTTTATATTTTTAACTCAAATAGTGGCTTGGTTTGCTCTCATAGTACCTTATCTAAAGAGTGATCATGTATCAATTATATTATCAAACGGTTATATTTATTGGCTGGCATTTTCAACTGTATTTATAGCAGCCGCAGGGTATATGATCAACGACTATTTTGATATTGGTATTGATTCAATTAATAAACCTGAAAGAGTAACCATTGAAAAAATTTTTAAAAGAAGATCAATTATTATCTGGCATATTGTTCTTAATCTACTAGCCCTTTGTATGGCAGGATATTTGTGCGCTCACTTTTTACTTTTTAGATATCTTATTTTTCAATTGATTAGTATTTTTTTATTGGTGGTGTATTCTACCACCTTTAAACGCAAACTGATTATTGGCAACCTAATTATCTCATTACTCACTTCACTTACATTAATTTCCTTGGCGATGTATGAATTACATTATCCGCTTTACAATTTTTCAGATAGAAGTATTCAACTGTATTGGTTATATATTTTGTTTGCATTTTTAATAACAGCTAGTAGAGAAGTGATTAAAGATATTGAAGACATTAAGGGCGACGGAATTCAACAATGTAAAACCATACCATTAGTTTGGGGGATTAATACGGCCAAATATATTGTGTATGGATTAATTATCATTCTATTATTACTTCTAATAATTGCTTCAATACTTTTTATGAGCACGGAGATGATGCTAGTTTGTTCATGGATCTTATTTCTTTTCGTACCACTCATTTTTATACTGTATAAAATTCATCATGCCACCAATGCGATTCATTTTCATCAAATTTCATTTTATATTAAAATCATTACCTTGGCAGGTATTTTATCAATGCTCATTAACTTATTCTAAATGAACTCAAAACTTATACTTGCTTCCAAATCGCCACGTAGGAAACAAATTCTTGAATTAGCTGAAATTGATTTTGAAATTATAACCAAGGACACCAATGAATTATATCCAAATGACATACCAATTCATGAGGTTCCTATCTATATTGCGATGTTAAAAGCCAAAGATATTCAAGCAGACTACCCGAATCGAAAAATAATGGCTGCTGATACTATTGTCGTGTTAGAGGATAAAATCATTGGCAAACCAAAAGATAAGGTAGAAGCCACACAAATTCTTAAAAGTTTATCTAACAAAACGCATAAGGTTATTACAGGTGTTGTTATTTTAGAAGGCGACAATATCATTCAATTCAGTGATCAAACAGAAGTAAGTTTTCATCAATTAAATTCAAATGATATTGAACATTATATAGATGTTTATAATCCTTACGATAAAGCCGGTTCATATGCCATTCAAGAGTGGATTGGCGCAATTGCCATTCATAAAATTAATGGTTGTTTTTATAATGTAATGGGCTTACCAATTAGTAAGGTCATGCCCCATCTAAAACCTTAAAAATTCGCCGAAATACTATAAATCTATAATACCATTTCCATAACAAAATAAGTTTTAAAATTAACTGTTAGAATCATTCACATTGTACATTTGCAGTCCATAATTAACGGCTCAATGGCAATCACTAATTTCGACACCAATTCAATTGGCTTAGCAGCGAATAATATTTTTGGCCTTCCTACTTCAGAAGACAACGCAAAATTAATTCTTTTACCCATCCCTTGGGAAGTAACTGTTTCATACAGAAATGGCACGGCACGCGGGCCAGAAAAAATAAAAGAATCATCTTATCAAATTGATTTATGTGATGTAGATGCCATGAATTTTTGGAGTGAAGGTTATTTTATGCCCGAAGCAAATAAAGATATTATTAAAAAAAATGACTTTCTTAGACATTGCGCAGAATTAATTATTTCGAATTTGAGTGAAGGTGGCAGTACCTGTGATAATGCGCAACTTCAAAAAAAATTAGAGCAGATTAACCAAGGCTGTATTGAATTAAATGAATGGATATTTAAAACAGCATCAGAACTTTATAGCAAAGGTAAATTAGTTGCCCTTGTAGGAGGAGATCATAGCACACCACTTGGTTTGATGAAGGCAGTTGGTAAACAATTTGGTGAATTTGGAATTTTACAAATTGATGCCCATGCCGATCTTCGTCAAGCATATGAAGGATTTACCTATTCACATGCCTCTATTATGTATAATGTGTTAAAGGAAGTTCCAGAAATGACCAAATTAGTACAAGTTGGTATTCGGGATTTTTGTGATGAAGAGTATGAGCTTATTCAATCGAGTGACAAAATAAAAACCTTCTTCGATCATGATATCAAGGAGCGACAATATGAAGGTGAAACTTGGAAACAAATTTGCGATGATATTATTGCCCAATTACCAAAGCAGGTTTATATTAGTTTTGATATCGATGGTTTAGATCCTAAGCTTTGCAGCAATACAGGAACGCCGGTTCAAGGTGGTTTCGAGGCAGAACAAATTCACTATTTGTTTAAAAAATTGGTTGAAAGTGGACGACGAATTGTTGCCTTCGATTTGAATGAAGTAAGTTGTGGTGAAGATTCTCAAGATTCTATTGATGCCAATGTAGGTGCTCGAATTTTGTACCGAATGTGTAATATGTTTATGAAATCTACATTGAATGCATAATCAGTTTCACTTCAAACTTTCAAACGATCGACTTTCTAAATACACACTTCAATCGAGGTCGATGCATATCATGGCTAGTATACTTTTAATTATTTATGCACTCCCCTACACACTTAAAATATCTGAAGATTGGATGATGGTTATTGGCATTTTATTACCAGCTATTACCATATTGATTATTTCATTATTTAAAAAAACATTATTAGCAGACGTCAATAACAACCGCGTTTTTCGAATTCTTGAAATTGGATTTTTAATCATGGGCAGTATGCATTATTTGCAAATCAACCAAAATTTACCTGCATTATTATTTGGCGCAGTGTCAATATTTATGGGTTTTCTATTGTGGATGGAAAGTCGCATTTTACATGATCAATATATTTTATTTGATAGATCGAAAATAGAAATTGAGTTGCCCCTTTCAACCAAAAAATATCAATGGCAAGAATTGCAAGCAGTGATGATAAAAAATGAATTCATTACTTTAAGTTTCAAGGACAATAAAATACATCAAGTTAAAATCAAACCCAATTTTGTTGAAAACGAAGAAGGTGATTTTTTATTTTTTTGTCAAGATTGTATTCGTAATTAAATAATAGTACTATTTTATACTATTTTGATGCCATTGGCCTGACAAATTCTCGCAATCGAAACTATGAATAATTTAATAGGAGGTCTCAATTATCTAATTATAGGAGACTATATTTGCCTCATAAAATTTAGACTCTAATGTTAAAAATAAAATTCGGAACAGATGGATGGCGTGCCATCATCGCCAATGAATATACGGTTCAAAATGTTGCTCGTGTTGCAGAAGCTACTGCATGTTGGTTATTAAGTAAACATGAATCACCTTCTATAGTAATAGGTCATGATTGTAGGTTTG
>DAOOQH010000206.1:0-6277 GCA_035388625.1 Chitinophagaceae bacterium
TATTTAATGAAGTAAAGCCAAATCCAAATCAGCCATCTTCCCTAACCAAAGAATTGGGTTATACATTTATACAATCAATTAAGCCAAGAGGGAATGGACAAAATATTGATAATACGAGTGCTATTTTAAAAGCATTGGCTAACGATAAGAGAGTACTGGGTGTTTCACCTAAAGTAACAGCACAAGTATTTTATAATGTGGGCAATATTGATGTAACGGGGGTAATTAATGGTATTGATATTGTAGCAGAAGAAAAGCTCTTTCATTTTAAAGATTATGTAACCAAAGGAAATATTTTAGATTTAAAAAATATTCCGAACAGTCTTATAATGGGAAAGGCGGCAGCCGATAAAATGATGGCATCTATTGGTGATGTAGTGCAAGTAACCACACCAAGAGGCGATCGACAATCATTACGTGTGGTAGGTTTTTTTCAATCGGGTTTGCAAGATCTTGATAAGGTTCAAAGCTATGCTTCATTAGCCACCACGCAAAAATTATTGGGCAAACCAGCAAGCTATATCACAGACATTAATGTCAAGCTTCATGATATTTTAAAAGCACCAGCCATTGCCCTCGAATATAAAAAGTTGTTTGATACAGATGCTGAAGATATCCAAACAGCCAATTCGCAATTCGAAACAGGTAGCAGTGTACGTAGTATTATTTCATATGCTGTGGGTATTACGCTTTTAATTGTTGCTGGGTTTGGGATTTATAATATTCTGAATATGATGATTTACGAAAAAATGGATTCTATTGCCATTTTAAAAGCAACTGGCTTTTCGGGCAATGATGTAAAAAGTATCTTCACTTCCATTGCATTTACGATTGGTTTTTTTGGTGGTATTTTTGGTTTGATATTCGGATTTTTACTTTCATTATTAGTTGATCAAATTCCTTTTATTAATGCCGGACTCCCAACTATTACAACGTTTCCGGTCAATTATAACCCTAAGTTTTATATCATTGGAATTATTTTTTCACTCATCACAACCTATTTGGCTGGTTTGTTTCCATCTCAAAAGGCAAGTAAAATAGATCCTGTGATTATTATAAGAGGTAAATAAAATGAGCGAAATAATTTTAGAAGCAAAGTCCATCAATAAAAGTTTTCATGACCCGATTACTATTCCTATTTTAAAGGATGTTTCGTTCTCTATTAATAAAGGTGATTTTGTTTCGGTAATCGGAAAATCAGGATGCGGAAAATCAACCTTGCTTTATATTCTTTCAACCATGGATACAGATTATGAAGGTCAACTTTTTATTGATAATGAAAAGATGAATGGCTTAAAAGAAAAAGATCTTGCTAGAATCAGAAATGAAAAAATTGGGTTTGTTTTTCAATTTCATTATTTGTTGAATGAATTTAGTGTACTCAGAAATGTAATGTTACCAGGTTTGAAATTGGGGAAGTTTAGTGAAAAAGAAGTCATGCATCGAGCCATGGAGAAATTAAAAATTCTTGGAATTGATGAACAAGCTTTAAAAATGCCGAATCAACTTTCGGGCGGACAAAAACAAAGGGTTGCCATTGCACGTGCCCTAATTAACGATCCACATATTATTATGGGTGATGAGCCAACAGGAAATTTAGATAAAAAAAATAGCGAAATCGTCTTTGATATTTTTAGTCAACTTGCGAATGAGTTTAATCAAACCTTATTGATTGTTACCCATGATAACGAATTTGCAAGTCGCACAGCACGTATCATTGAAATGGAAGATGGGCGAATTATTACTTCACTTAAATAAGTGTTTTATTTTGGCCTGTACTAGAAATAACAATGGCAAATTATATCTTTAGGTTTTAAAAAGAAGTATTCATTTTTTAAGACTTAATTCCTCATCATTTTATGATTCCAGTAGTAGATATTATAGGGAATGTTGGAAATGCTATTTATACCTTTGGTTCTGGCTTTAAAAATATTGTACTCTTAAGAAGTTCAATTGTGGTTGCCGCGTTCTTAGAAATTGTCTATTCATACTTTGTTGCCGAGAAACCCCTTTGGACGCCGATTTTATGGGCAGTCGCACTCATATTAATTAATATCTATCAAATAATTAATATACTTTTTTACAAATACTTTTTAAATTTTTCAAAGGATGAACTAAGGGTATATGAGCTCATTGGTGGAAAAATGGATAGCTTGAAGTTTAAGAAGTTTGTGCAATTGGGGGAATGGGAGTTTCCTGAGGAAGGGAAGGTTGTTATACTTGAACAAGTTGAGAATGATAGGCTTTTTTTGTTGGTCGAAGGTGAGGCAACAGTTATTTTGAATAATATACCAATTACTCAAATTTTTTCAGGGAATTTTATAGGCGAAATGAGTTTTCTAACAAATGAGAAACCAAATTCAAGTGTTAAGGTCGGTAGTCAGACTAAACTGATTAGTTGGAGAAAATTAAATCTGAATGGTCTTTTAGCAAAGGATAAAGACTTTAAGCATGAAATACATTCGATTTTTAGTAATGATTTAATCACTAAATTGCTTCATCACAATAAACAAGCAATGTTATGAAAAAGTGTTTAGCGAAATAAATTTGTACTTCAATAATAAAAGTTATTCAATGCATCATGACTACTGTCAAATTACTATTTTAGTAAATTGAAAATTTTATGAAATTGCTCTTTTCTATCCTTTAATCCGATGATTCCTCCATTCACTCTTCGAGTTACGTCTATTACTTCTTGATCAGAACTACCTTTATCACATAAACCCCAAAGCCCATTTTTGTCAAAGTAAAAGGCTGCAGATGAAAGTGGGTATTTGGTTGCAACTAAATCTGGATTAGAAATAATATCATCATCATTTAATTTGTCAAATGCCAAATAATTTGAACGTCCAGTTAATTGAATATATCCTCGCCCTCTAAATCTCCAACCATCACCACTTAATTCGTTGCCATTTCCGTTTCTGTTGGCATAGCAATTATTTGCGATTGCTTCTGGTTTACGATGCAAAGAAAGCGCCAAGTTATTAGGAACTTTTTTCATCTCATTTGGATTCATTGAATATCTTTTTGGAAAAGTATTGGCAAGTCCTTGCGCTGAATAATTTAGGTTTTCAACTGTCAATTTAAATCCTGCCGATTCATGTGCGCATTGGGATAAAAAATGTGAAAGACGAAGTGTGTTTGATATATTGAATTTGATCGCGGTATCTTGAATTTGAGCAATTACTAAATCTGGAATCACTCCAATTAATTTATTTAGTTTAAACTGTATAGTTGTAGATATAGATGATCCTGAGGGATCAATAGGATCTGTTGTTCCAAACATTTTGTTCCAAACTAAATCATCAACAATACCATCTGCTGGCAAGCCTTGAAGTGTTTGCCATTCTTTTAATTTGGTTTCTGTTTTAATACCAAAAATGCCATCGACTTTTGTGCCAATAAATTTTTGTATTTTTCTAACAACAGCACCTCGAGATCCAAATTCTACTAACATATTGATTGGTTTATTGTTTTATCAGATTTGCTGATATGATTCAATAGCTTAAATGTTAGTAGGCTTTTTTATGTTGAGTCAAATATAATAAAAAATTACTTCCCTAGTTTATTAATTCTAAATTACGATCATGGTTTCGACTAAGTAGAAAAGTATGGTGCTAATTGTGTTTGCCTCTGCTAGGAAAAGGATTTCTTACTTTTTTTATAATGATTTATAATTTCTCAGCTTGATGACATATGCCTAATGCGGAATTTTGGCTTCTAAAAAACACAATAATATTTTTATAAAATGACTGCAGATGGAATATGGATAATAGAGCGAAAAAAAGGGCGTGTCTTCATGAACACGCCCTTTAAACATCTAAAACAAAAACAACAACTTTTAATTAATATTCAGTTTGTACGTTCTTTTTTGACCAGCTTGAATATCTTCAACTAAATAAATTCCTCTTTGCCAACGACTACAATCCACAGCTTTATTTTCATTTGATTTAAGATCAAATTTTTGAATGGTGCGTCCAGTCATGTCCATAATACGTAAACTTCTTTGTTTACCTGTATTATTAATATTAAAAGAATTTTGTGCTGGATTAGGCGCTATCATTAATGTAAGAGGAGCTTCAACATCTTTCACTGAAAGGCTTTGATTCGTTGGTTTAACAACATTATCGTTGTAGACGAAGTTCTTATTAGTAAATGAGGTTTGAGTTGCTGAGATCACAATATCATCTGGAATACTAGCGCGGTTTAGTAATTCGCCAAATATTTTATAATTGCCAAAAGGTATATTCGTAAATGTATAGTCGCCATTCGAATTTGGTTTTGCATATGCTGCTGGTAATTGAGTTGTTTGATCTATCAAAATTAAAGTCACCTCTTCACTACCACCTCTTGCTGGTTTGTTAGATCCCAGAAAAACATTTCCAGATATAAAGCCCGTTCCGCCCGGATTGGTGCCATAACTCATATAAATATCTTTATTATAAGTATTGCCAAATAATGTAACTACTTGTGCATTATACCACATCAAAGCAGAATTATAATATGTTGGAATATTTGTTGCATAATTGGTGGCGCTAGGATTGAGCGCTACTTTAATTCTATAATCATCAATTGGTTTGTTATTAAAACTATAACTACCAAATGCATCCGTTGTGGTTGAATCAACAGCATCTAAAATTCCGCCAGTCATCAATTTTATTAAATAAACTTTTGCATCTCCATTTCCGGCTAAAGAGTAATTATAAGAATTATCAACCTGATAAACTTTTCCACTCAAATCAAACTGTGTAGCGGTTGGTGTAGTAACAACAACAGTAGTGCAACTCTGATTACATAAATTGCCCATTGCATCACTTGTTTGTAAACAAACTGAATAGGTACCGCTTTGCGAAAATGAGTAATTGAATTGTGGATTTGAAGTTGTAATAATAAATGCATTATCTACAAACCAATTATAAGATGTTGCAGAGGCAGTACAGGAGCCATCGAAAGTATAATCACTTGTTGAACCAATTATTTGGCTTACAGTTAAGCATGAGCTACACGGTGGTGTAATGGTATATACAAATTGAAACAAACTATCACAATTTACGCCGTTACTATCTACAGCATAAAGTGTAATGTATTGAGTGCCAGGGAATGCAAAGCCTTGCATAAATCCTATGCCTGGATCGGTAAATACTGACCCATTTATATTCCATACTAATGAACCACCGAGAGGGATATTGCTGCAGCTAGCATCGAAATAAATTGAATCATAGCTAACATTATAAAGTGTTGTAAAGCACGGATAACAATTTGGATTAGGTATAAATCCACCATTAAAGAAGATGATCTGTGTCAGACTATCGCAACTCACCATATTGGTATCGCTAATAACGAGCTTTAAATCATATAATCCAGTAGCTGTTAAAATAGTATTGTAACTTGTTGAGGTTCCTTGTTGCACAAGTGCGCCATTTAAATACCAATTCATGCTATAATTATTCGGATCGTATAAACTAAAAAATTGAGCGTCGGCATATAAACTTCCAGTTGTAGGATTCGTCAGCGTCAAGTTGTAGTAAAAATCAGCTTGACAAGAGTAAGATGAATTGACATTGATTATTTGACAAGCAGTATCTGAACATCCACCAAATGCAGTATCTGTAATAATGCAACAAACATTGTAGGTTCCTGAGTTTAAATAATTATTCATGCCAGAAATGCCAGTAGATGTATTGCCGTCACCATAATCCCAGCTGAAAGTAGCGGTAGGACTCCAACTCATGTTAGGGTAAAAGTAAAATAAACCGCCACCGAAGTTATTGTAAATTGTAAAGTTCGCACTGCAGGTTGGGGTAATAAATATAATTTGTGAAGTGGTGTCACTACATCCCATATCAGTTATAATTAATTGAATGGTATATTGGCCTGAAACTAGAAATGGAATTTGAAATGTGGGCGAAGGATAGATCGAATACAAAGAGCCATCTACATACCATTCGTACAAAGTACCCGGGTTTGCATTACTGCAAGTTGCATCAAGATTAATAAGCTGCGTATTGTTGGTGTCTGGTGTTGCAGTAAAGCAAGCGGTGCAAGTTTGTGCACGTAATGTATTGCCTGTAAATATGATCAGGCAAATCATTAAACTGGATAAAAGAATTTTTTTCATGCTATAATATTTTTAGAACTAGACGCTAAAGATAGTTGGGCTGTTTGTCCGTTTGGATAGGAAAAAGGCGAATTGGTATAATCTAAAGTCAATAGGGTATTGGTTTTTCTGATGTTGAAATATGAAATGCTCATATTCATTGATTAGAAATTTTGAGAT
>DAOOQH010000207.1:0-6257 GCA_035388625.1 Chitinophagaceae bacterium
AAGTATTCATGCAGCGCCCAAAAGGCTAAAATGCAAAACATCACACCTGTAATGACTAATATCATACTTGGTGTTCTGAAATTATTAAAAAGAGGAAGATGATCAAATAAGAAATAATTAAGCGCACTAAAATGTTTACCCCACGACATCATAATACCAATTGCTGCCACAGCAACCAGAACCCATTTAAAATTGTTTTTAATAATGAACAAACTCAGAACAAAAAGAAAAACGACAATAATGCCAAAATAAAAAGGTCCGGAAAGAAATGGCTGTGGCCCCCAATAGGTTGAGGCGTTCTGACTAAATTGTTCAGCCGCATCTTCACCAACACCTAAACTTAATAAGGTTTCATAAGTGTTTGAACCTGTTCCAAGATCAACTCGACCGCCACCACCGTATAAATTAGGAACCAATAAAGTAAAAGTTTCGCCAATACCCTGACTCCATGCAAAAGCATAATCTTTATCTAAACCACCTGTACTCTTTTTTTCAGTTTTACCAATGGTAATTTCACTTTGACCACCACGCATGGTATATTTAGCGTATTCTTTGTTCAATAAAAACATATCAAGACTTGGTCCGATTGAGAGTGCACCAAGAACTAACATGAGGGCAGATGAAATAACAAATTCTTTTATTTTATTTTCCTTTAAAGCTTGAATAAGGTATCCAATTGCAAAAGCGATCATGATAATTCCTAAATAATAATCAATTTGATACATACCATTCGATATCATAAGAGATAAACCTAAAAGTGTAACCCCAGCACCTAATAAATATTTTTGATTATAAACCCAATGCATGCCGGCCAAAACCATTGGCAAATAAGCAATACTCACCATTTTAGTATTGTGCCCAGCAACTGTAATTTGAATATTGTAAGATGCAAAGGCAAAGGCAATGGCACCAATGGCTCCGACCCATTTATTGATTTTCCAACTACACATCAACACATAAAAACATAACATGGCGAGCAGAAAAAAGAAGGCTGGAATTGGTATAATACCTGAAAGAAAATCTTGAATTGGATACAATAAATTACTTGTTCCTCTCATATAATGAGTGGAAGTAGGCATTCCACCGAACATAGAATTAGACCAAAGTGGATTTTCGCCCGTTTTTTCATGCCAAGCCCGAGCTTCTTCACTCATTGCACGCCAATGAACTGAATCACCTGCCACAATTTGTTTTCCTTGCAATACTGGATAATTATAAATCAATGCGATTGCAAAAAAGATAGCAATAATGATTGCATGATGAATGGCAGAAAGTTTGAATTGTTCCTTCATATTATATTTTTCAAGGCATAAAAATAAGCGTTTACTTTTGGGTAACAAGTCTTTTTTTAATTATCTCTAGGTTTTAAATTCTATTTTTACAGAAAATCAATTATGGATTTTCAACTTAGTTTTAAGGTAAATGAAAAAATATATTTGCGCGACCCTGAAAGCAGTGAGGTTGGCAAACTTATTGTAAAAAATGCAATTGATTTAATTTATGAGCTTGGTTTTGAGCATTTTACTTTTAAAAAATTAGCCATTGAAATTAAAAGTACCGAGGCAACGGTGTATCGATACTTTGAAAATAAACATCGCTTATTACTTTATATACTAAATTGGTATTGGTGTTATATGGAATTTTTAGTGATGTTTAAATTGCAGAATAATAGCGATAAACATGAGAAATTGAAAATTATAATCGATTTATTGACGCATGAATTGCCAGAAAGTTCAGGTCAATTTGAATATAATAAAAAGTATTTAAATCATATTGTGATAGCCGAAAGTAGTAAGGTTTATTTAGTTAAAGAGGTTTTGGAGATCAATAAAAATGAAGTCTTTAAACCTTACAAAGATCTTTGCGCAAAAATTGCATCCATTATATTAGAGAATAAGCCAGATTATCAATATGCTCGTTCGTTGAGCACTACATTGATTGAAACCGCGCATCAACAGCAATTTTTCAGCGTTTATTTGCCAAAATTAACTGATGCGCCAACTAAGAAGCACAATGCAGAATTTACAAGTTTGTTTTTGCATGATTTGGTTTCGAAGGTTTTAGCCTAACTGGAGAATGTCAATAATGTCCGATTTCTTCATCGGGGAAATCCAACAAACACAATCGTCTTCACCTTCGTCGAAATCATTCCGTAATTTGGGTTAAAAAAACTCAAGTATCAACTCTCGCATTGATTATATTTGCGCATCAATGAATTTGAACATTAAAAAAATATCTTTACAAGAAGGAAAGAAGATTTATTTTGCTTCAGATTTTCACTTTGGTATTCCGAATTATCAAGCAACAAGAGAACGAGAAATTGTAGTTTGTAGGTGGTTAGAATCAATTAGACATGATGCGCAACAAATTTATTTATTAGGCGATATTTTTGATTCGTGGATGGAATATAAAAAAGTGGTACCCAAAGGATCTATTCGTTTTTTAGGAAAATTAGCTGAACTTATTGATCAAGGGATAGAGATTATTGTATTTACAGGCAATCATGATTTGTGGATGCATGGCTATTTTGAACAGGAATTAAATATAAAAGTCTATAAATCAGCACAAACATTTGAATTAGGTAATAAAATATTTCATTTGGCACATGGAGATGGTGTGGCTAAGGAAGATAAAACCTATCGTTTAATGAAAGGGGTTTTGCATAATCAAGTCTCACAATTTATTTATCGTCAGCTTCATCCAGATTTAGGTTTACGTTTAGCAGATTTTTTTAGTCGACTCGGGCCTAAGCATAAATATGAAGATTTACAAATGAAATCGCATGACCAAGAATATCAAATTTTATATGCAAATTCATTATTGAAAGACAAACATTACGATTATTTTATATTTGGCCATCGACATATACCAGCTACCATACAACTCAATGATAATGCAGTTTTCATTAATTTGGGCGATTGGATTTCATTCAATACTTATGCTGTTTTTGATGGTCAAAAAACCGACTTAATAAAATATTGAACTAACATGACAAAAAAAGTTTGTACCAGAGCCCATTTCACATTACTTTAGCCTTTCGATTATAAAAAATAACATTTGTTTTACTTTTAATACTTAGATTATGAAAAGAATTCTTACCTCTCTTGCTCTTATTTTTGCTTTTATTGTTCAGGGTCAAACACAGATCTTGAATAATTATTGTGAAAGTCAGTCGGCTTGTAATGCACGTCCAATTTGCGGCGCCACCATTGTTACAACGAATTCTTTCACTACAACAGCTCCATATAATGTAAACCCTATTGGTACTTGTGCAAGTCTTTCTGGTACATTTGCTTATACTCCAAATTGGGTTTATTATCGTGTAAATTGTTATGCAACAGGGATCTTTAATTTTAGATTAGTTTCAAATGATAGTGCCACCGTGAATTCAGATTTAGATTGGGCGATGTGGAATATCACAACTACTGGATGCGGAACCTTAGGTACACCCAATACAATTGAATGTAATGCTGCAGGAAATGGACCAACAGGAATTGCTGCAATACCTACTAATAATTTCGAACCAAGTATTATTATAAATGCTGGTTCTTCATATATCATTGGAATTAGCAATCCAACAGGTGCTAACACAGGTGGTTTTACAATGAGTTTTGGAGGAACAACAGCTAATATTCAAGATAATAAAAAACCATTCATGGCTAATTTGATGCCATTTGATCCATGTTCACCTGTAGCATCATTAAAAGTAATACTTTCAGAACCCGTTCGTTGCTCGCAAGTTGGTGTAGGTGTTGATTTTACAATATCACCAACACCGCCTTCGTTCGTAGTTACACCAGGTGCAACTTGTCCTGGTTGTACTAATCCAACGGCTACGCCACCGAATTACGGAAATGCCACTGATACTGCAACTATTACTTTTGCTAGTGCAATACCTCCGGGAACCTATACGATTACTGCGTCTGCAAATGCCTTTTTTGATTTGTGTGGTAATTCAGATTCAATTCAAAAAACAATTGTGTTTACAGTTCCGGTACCTTTTAAGGATTCGGTACGATCAGGATTTGATTGTGTAAATTTAAAATATATCGATACCGTTTATGGTGTGAGTGGTATTTCTCCTTATGAGTATAAAGCCGTTGGTGGTGGTTTACCTTTATCAGCAGCAACTTATACTGCACCAACTGCATCTTATATGATTTATGTTGTTTCGGGAGGAACACCTGTGATTTATACAGTGCGAGATGCAGTGGGTTGTGAACAAGATACTACTTTAAACCGCCCATCTGTTTTGGCTTTAGGTGCACCTAATTTAAGTTTGAGTGCAAGTCCGCCTTGTCATGATCAATTTGCGTTAGATTCAATTTCTGTTTTCGCACAATCAGGTGGTATTGGGCCTTATACTTTTACTTTGGCACCAGGCTTGCCAACAGTTACATGGAATTTTACACCGCCAGCCAAGTGGAAAAATATAGTATTCCCTGGTTTAGGTACCATATTTACTGTTACAGTAACTGATGCCAATGGATGTACAAAAACAGGTTTAAAGAATTTAGTGAATCCTTCGGTAGTAGCATTGGCATTACCAGCGCCAACCAATCCGAAATGTAATGGTGATAGCTCAGGTAAGATTTGCTTTACTCAAGCAACAGGTGGTACACCAGGTAGTCCTTTATATACTTATACCATAACGCCATCGTATCCGAACACAACATTCACAACTATACCGGGAAATTGTTTTAATAATTTACCAGCTGGCACATATACAGTTACAGCAACCGATTTTAATGGATGTACAGCCACAGCTACTAAAGTACTCAGTCAACCGGCAGTGATTACAATCAATACGAGTGCCGCAACCATACTTAATCCCACCTGCCCAAGTAATTGCAATGGTACTTATCAACCCATTGCCACCGGAGGAACCGGAGGTAAAAAATTCTATAAATATCCATTTGTAGGTCCAGGGCCATTAACCTATTCCGATTCGGTGGTTTCAAGTATAGCCCCGAACAATAAATTTTTAGGATTATGTCCGGGCACTTATACCATACTTGCTGTTGATGCCCTCGGATGTACAGCTACAGCGACTGTTACATTAGCTTGGCCAGCTAGTCCGAATTTAAATTTAGTGACTGTTAACCCAGTGCCATGTTTTGGCGGAAATGGTTCTATTGCGGTCAATGTATCACCAGGTGTTGGAAATCAATTTCCACCAACGGCCTATACAACAGCTAACTATTCGATTTTTCCAACACCAGGAGGATTAGGCATTTCAACAGCTGCACCAGGAGGATCAAATGCGACCTTTAATAATATACCTGCAGATACTTATACTATTGTTGTTACAAACAATAATCAGTGCGCAGATACAATTAATGTTGTAATGACTCAGCCTTCAGCACCTGTAACTTATTCGTCTGTTGTTGTTGATAGTGTATTATGTTTTGGAACTTCAACTGGTGTTATCACAGCACAAGCCACTGGTGGAACACCGGGTGCAAATACTTATCAATACTCAATAAAAATAGGTGCGGCGCCATTTACAGCGTTTAGTGCACCAACCTTAGCCCCTCATGTGTATAGTGGTTTGGCAGCAGGTACTTATACAATTCGTGTTCGTGATCATAATTTATGTACTAGAGATAGTATTGTTACAATTTATCAACCAACTAAATTAAATTTATTATTAGATGATGTTGATGCTACTTGTTTTGGAACTTTAAATGGTGAAATTTGTGTAGTAGATACAGGCGGTACACCAAACTATCAATATAAATTAGGGATTGCAGGTGCATACTCAGCGCCTCAAACAGCTGGATTTGTTTACTGCTTTAATAATTTAGCTGCAGGTAATTATAGTGTGTTTACGATTGATGCAAAAGGTTGTTTAGATACCTTGGCTGTCAATATCGCATCGATTCCTCTACCAGTGGTTTCATTTACAGCTTCACCAAATGATACCGTTTGTGATGGAACTGCCATTACTTTATGTGGAACTGGCGCTGATACCTATTCATGGACGGGCGGTATTAACGATTGTTCTGCATTTGTGCCAGCCTTGGGAAGTTCTCAATATATTGTAACAGGTACGAATACAACAACGACTTGTACAAATACAGATACAGTTGATGTTTTAGTAAATCCAATACCAGTTGCTACTCCAGTAGCTGATCAAATAGTGTGTAATGGATTATTAACCACAGCGGTTAATTTTAATAGTTCTATTTCAGGTTCAACATATACTTAGTCTAATAATACACCAGGATGCGGTATTGCTTCACCAGGTGCAGGTA
>DAOOQH010000208.1:0-6256 GCA_035388625.1 Chitinophagaceae bacterium
TCTCGGTAGATTATACTACTCTTAACGGAGGAGCCCTTTCAGGCAGTGATTATGTTGCAGGTAGTGGTACTTTAATTTTTGCGCCGGGACAAACAACTAAGACCTTTACCGTAAATGTTTTAAACGACTATTTGAATGAATATGTAGAATATTATTATGTGCAATTAAGCAATCCAATCAATATAAACGCATCTCAAGCAATTACCATCAGCAATGCATATTCATACGCCTATATAAACGATGATGATCCAACAATTAATATGAGTAGTCTGGCTAGCCCTGAGTACATGGACGAAAATGGCGGTGTTCAAACATATACCGTCACACTTTCCGCAGCTCAAACATATAGTGTTTCGGTCAACTATAATTTCACCAATGGAAGTGCAATATCGGGAACTGATTTTATTTCATCTTCAGGTACATTCATATTTTCACCTGGTGAAACAAGTAAAATAATTTCAATTCAATCTGTCAACGATTATCTAAATGAAAGTTCAGAATACTATTATGTTAATCTTAGTAATCCGATAAACTTAAATGCGTCACAACCGATGACAATAAATATCGCTTCAGGTTATGGATATATAAATGATGATGATCCAACAATTTCAATGAGTGCAGTAACCCCAGAATATGTGGCTGAAAATGGAGGCACACAATTGTTCACGGTAACGCTCTCAGCACCTCAAACCTATACTACGTCAGTTGATTATATTTTAAATTCAGGCAGTGCACAAGTTGGCACTGATTTCACCTTTGGTATTTGTGCACTCACACTTAATTTTGCACCTGGTGAAACCACGAAAGTATTTTCTGCTTCGCTGATTGATGATGGTCTTTCTGAAAGTACAGAATACTATTTAGCCTCAATATCAAATGCAAGAAATTCGGATGTCTCGATGCCTATGTCGATTACAAATTCATTCGGATACGCTTATATCAATGATAATGATAATGCTGGATGTGGAAGCAATGTTTTAAGTAGACCCGTTATTTCAGGCTCTACATTATACTGCCCCAATTCACAGCTTAATCTTTCTGTGGCTTCTGTAGCTGGTGCTATTGGCTATATTTGGAACGGACCAAATGGATTTACAGCAATTGGACAAACTATTTCAATTAGTAATGTATCAAGTATTCATTCAGGCGTTTATACTGCCAGAGCGTATCGTTCAGGAGGAACAATTTGCGATACTAGTATTGGTGCCAATGTAAGCGTTTCGGTTTTACCTTGCGCCTCAACGGTTAGCTTAAAAGTGTATATCGAAGGATACTATGTTGACTCTGGTAGAATGACCACTAAACTATTAAATCATGGTCTTTCATCAAGTACAAATTATGTAGATTCAATAGATATTGAATTACATCAATCTACCGCACCATATGCTCTTGTTGCTTCAACACGTGCTGCGCTCAACACAAACGGAACCGCCATTGCAACCTATCCTTCAGTAAGTGGTACTTACTATCTTGCGGTCAAACATAACAGTGCGGTACAAACCTGGAGTGCTACTCCCGTAGTAATTGGTGCGGCACCCACTTCATACGATTTTACTAATCTGGCAAGTAAAGCCTATGGTAATAATATGAAAGAAGTTGAACCTGGTATATGGGCAATTTATAGTGGCGATATCATACAAGATGAAAATATTGATCTACTGGATTTGTCTGAATTAGAAGGTCGAATAAATGCTTTCGACTCATGCTATTTACCAGCAGATTTAAATGGAGATGGCAATACCGATTTACTTGATTCACCTATACTCGAAAACAATATCAATAATTTTGTGTTTTCAGTACATCCTTAAATTGGTTAATCTATTTTCAAATAACTCAATCCAATCTTCTAATTCAAACCAGCTTCTAAACTTGTTTTAGTTTTTTTTTCAGATTGATTCAACATTGCTGCTTTAATAAAGCCAACAAATAAAGGATGAGGATTTTCAACAGTTGATTTTAATTCAGGATGAAATTGTGCGCCAATAAAAAACGGATGTTTCTCTAATTCAACAATCTCAACTAAGCCTGTCTTCGGGTTTTTACCAACTGCCTTCATACCCGCTTTTTCGAACTGCTCAATAAATGAATTATTAAACTCCCATCTGTGACGATGACGCTCGGAAATATATTGTTTACCATATACTTCATAAGCTTTTGAATGAATATCAATTTCACAATCATAAGCACCTAATCTCATAGTGCCTCCCATTTGAATGATATTCTTTTGATCTTCCATTATATCAATAACAGGATAAGCAGTATGAATATCCATTTCAGTTGAATTGGCGCCAGTATAACCCAATACATTACGGGCATATTCAATTACACAACATTGCATGCCTAAACAAATACCAAAGAAAGGAATATTATTTTCACGAGCATATTTAATGGCTTCAATTTTACCTTCAATTCCACGATTACCAAAACCAGGTGCAACTAAAATTCCATCTAAACCACTTAAACTCGATTTTACATTATCCTTATCTACATATTCTGAATGAATATTTCGAACCTCCACCTTACATTCATTAACCGCACCAGCGTGTACAAAACTTTCTAAAATAGATTTGTAAGCATCTTGTAATTCAACATATTTTCCTACAAGTCCGATAACAACTTTTGACTTAGGGTTTTTTAATTTAAATAAAAACTCTTTCCATTTTTTCAAATCTGGCTCATGACGTAATGATAGTTTCAATTTTTCAAGACAAATTACATCCAAGCTTTCTTGCATCATATGTAAAGGCACATCATAAATTGTTTCGGCATCTGCTGCTTCAATCACTGCATCTACAGTTACATTACAAAACAAGGCAATTTTACGTTTGATATCTCCATTAATTGGCTCTTCGGTTCTACACACAATAATATCGGGCGATAAACCATTTTCATTCATCAATTTAACCGAATGCTGCGTTGGTTTTGTTTTTAATTCTTTCGCCGCTTTTAAATAAGGTATCAATGTTAAATGAACCACCAAACAATTTTCTTTACCCGTTTCCCATTGCAATTGTCTGATAGCTTCAACATAAGGCAGACTTTCAATATCACCAATTGTACCACCAATTTCAGTGATCACAATATCAAATTCATTTTTAGTAGCTAAAAGCGTAATTCTCCTTTTTATTTCATCAGTAATATGAGGAATTACTTGAACCGTTTTGCCTAAATAAGCACCCTCTCTTTCTTTATTGATAACCGTTTGATAAATACGACCGGTCGTTACATTATTTGCTTGCGAAGTCGGCGTACTTAAAAAGCGCTCGTAATGCCCAAGATCAAGATCAGTTTCTGCACCATCATCTGTAACATAACATTCTCCATGTTCGTATGGATTCAAGGTTCCTGGATCGATATTGATATAAGGATCCAATTTTTGAATTGTTACTTTAAACCCACGGGCTTGCAACAATTTAGCCAATGAGGCTGCAATAATTCCTTTTCCTAATGATGATGTAACGCCTCCAGTTACAAATATGTATTTTGCCATTGCTCTATTTTTGCTTTGACCTTAGAAATACTAATCAATTTGTACAAAAAAATAGTAGAGGTCGGACAAAGGTAAAACAATTTTATAAAGTGCTAACGATAAAATCTAAATCGTGGATATTTTGTGGGTACCAAACCAATGCCTTCAGTAAAGATTATCTAATCTAAAGTTTCAAATTCAATTTTGGGCGGCAACCGCGCTTTACGTTGCAAGGCCCTCTCAGAGCATCGGGCGCTTTTCACTACAATCGCTACCGCAATACAAAGAACAATTCGATTTTTAAATTTTGATAATTGACTTATCCTTCGATCTATAAAAATCTTCTGTAGTAAAAGTACAACCAATCTAATTTCTTAATTCAATACAATTTCTTCTAACAAAATTTGCTTCAAAACTTATTCAAACACAGGCTTTCTTGAGCTTGCCAATTTTATCCTAAAAAAGAACAAGTTTAGTGTTTTAGAATGATTTACTTTACTTTTGCCAAAAAATAATAATATGTATCCAGCAGAACTCGTGATGCCAATGAAGGCTGAATTAACCAATAACGGATTTGAAGATTTATCTACACCTGAACAAGTTGATTTAGCGCTTCACAAACAAGGCACTACTTTACTTGTACTTAATTCAGTATGCGGTTGTAGCGCAGGCACAGCCAGACCAGGTGTTTTAATGGCGGTTCAAAATGCAACTAAAAAACCAACGCAATGTGTAACTACTTTTGCAGGTTTCGATACAGATGCTGTTAAGCAAGCACGAACTTATTTAATGCCTTACCCACCATCATCGCCAAGTATCGCTATTTTAAAAGATGGTCAATTGGTTCACATGATTGAAAGACATATGATTGAGGGTCGACCAGCTCAAATGATTGCAGCCAACTTAATGGAGGCCTTTGAACAATATTGCTAATCCAAGTTTGAAACCAACTTGCCCCTTATAGTGTGCATTTTTATTGCATAGATTATGAGATATTTCGTTTACTACCTTGTATACCCAACTGATTTTTATTTATAAACTTTAATCGACTTCATGTATCCAGATTTTTATCATTTAATTAAAGACTTATTCGGACTCGATTTTCCGCATCTAAGTCTATTAAAAACCTTTGGATTTCTTGTTGCTATTGCATTTTTTGTTGGTGGCTATTTAATTTATGCTGAATTAAAAAGAAAAGAAGAGGATGGAATTGTAGGATATACAATTGATGAAGTAACCACAGGCAAACCCATTGGCTTGCAGGATTATTTACTTTCAGCCATCATAGGTTTTTTAATCGGATATAAATTAATTGGCATGTTTATCTATTCAGATATTGCCTCTCCCGACCCGCTGAGTTTTATCTTTTCAAAAACTGGTAGTTTGATTCCAGGAATTATAGTTGCCATACTAGCAATTGCACTTAAGTTTTACGATAATAAAAAAGAAACAGCCAAAGGCATCATCACTAAAAAAGTAAAAACCTATCCTCATATTCGAGTAGGCGATATTTGTGTTATTGCTGCAATTGGTGGATTTGCTGGCGCGAAAATATTTAATGCCATGGAAACTTGGGATAGTTTTATTGCCGACCCTTTAGGCAGTTTACTTTCAAGCAGTGGCTTAACTTTTTATGGAGGACTGATTGTAGCTACATTGGCACTTTGGTTTTATTCACGTAAAATAAAACTCGATTTTCGACATCTTTGCGATGCAGCAGCTCCTGCTTTAATTTTAGCCTATGGTATTGGAAGATTAGGTTGTCAAATTAGTGGAGATGGAGATTGGGGAATTTATAATGCTGCTTATATTACCGATAGTATGGGAAAAGTAGCCCTAGCCCCAACCAACGATTTTAATGATAATATGAAACCTTATCAAGCTTATTTTGATCGGCATGCATCAGAAGGCATTGATCATAAATATTTTAAAGGACCTTCATTTTTACCGTCTTGGTTATTTGGATATAATTATCCGAAAAATGTAAACAATGTAGGTGTTGTTTTACCGAATTGTCAAAACGACGACTATTGCTCCGTTTTACCTCAACCTGTTTTCCCGACGCCAATTTATGAATTTGTGATGAGTATAGTCATTTTTACATTTCTGTGGCGGATTAGAAAAAGATACACCCTACCTCTTAGTATTTTTTCTATCTATTTAATTTTAAATGGGATCGAACGATTTTTTATTGAACAAATTCGAGTGAACTATAAATATGATTGGGGCTTTATGCATCCTACTCAAGCAGAGATATTGGCTGTTCTTATTTCATTAACGGGTATCATCTTATTTCTTATGCGAAAAAAAATCGATGATTGGATTCAAACGAATGAATTAAAATCTGCTGTTGAAGAAGCAGTTGAATCGGGCAAACTACCCAATCAAGAATAATAATGATAATCCGCAAAACTACAGCAATCCATAAAAGAGATTGCTTCCCCGAAGAAAAGTCGGGACAGGCCTTCGTCGCAATGAAACGCTTAAACACGAACGCCGTCATTGCGAGGCCCTGCGAAGCAATCTAATTAAAGATTATTATCAAATTTACACTTGGTGTTATTTTGCGGATAAGCATTAGAATAATGAGATTTTAATGGTTATCCTTAAAGATACACCAATATAAAATTTTAAGAATTAGAAATGTCGCCGCCAGATATACTGCTAAAATTATTCTCACAGATAAATCAGATAACACAGATAAATACAAAAAATATACTGTAAATGTTATCAATTTGATTCAATTTTCGGTGTTTCAATTGTAATCTTTTCAAATTATATCGGCAT
>DAOOQH010000209.1:0-6194 GCA_035388625.1 Chitinophagaceae bacterium
CGAGTGATTTGTTTTCTGTATCACAAGTCATTTTTATTTGTCGCCAACATGCATCTTCACTTACCACGGCTTGAATTTCGCTGATATCGAGCAACCATTTTTCAAGTTCAGATTTGCTTGGAATTTCACGATGAGTCAGCTCTTCAAAATAGGTTTTTAAAGGTTCCCAAGTAGTGATTACAAAATCGTTTGGGATATAATTACGTTTCAATTTTTGTATATTAGCAGTCGGTTTCATTCAATTATTTTGAGGCGCGAAGATAAAGTTAATTTGACAATAAGTTCAAAGCATGAAATCAATTGTATTCTATTCAACAATATATTACCTTTATCATACGTTACTTAATGACATTATTTTAAACCATGCTAAAAATTATTTATTGCTTAGTCGCACTTGCGTCTCTTTCATCGTTTAAACTAACTGCCTCTCATTTGCTTGGTGCCGAAATAACTTATAAAATAATTGGACCTGATCTATATGAGTTCACCGTTTATTATTACCGCGACTGTCGTGTGCCATCGCAGGGAGGAGGGAATCCAAATGCATTAGCTGAAGATTCACCTCTCTATATAACTACTTTCCATTGGAATTATTTTTTTAGAGCTGATTCAATTGAATCTGTAGAAAACGTTTATCTACCTCTTTTAAATCCATCCAATTGTTATTCTCCATTGCAACCACCTTGTATAAACCGAATAAAGTTTGTTTTTCAGCTAAACTTACCCCATTCAATATTAGAGTATACGATCTTAAATCAACGTTGTTGTATGTCAGATGGAATAACGAATATTATTAATTCTGGCAGTCTTACCAATAGTTTTTATTGCAAAATTCCACCTGCTAGTCTTGGTTCAAATTCTAGTGCAGTATTTAGCCCCTTGACAAATACTTTATTAAGTGTAAATAAAGAATACTCAATTGATTTTTCAGCTATAGATCCTGATAATGATTCATTAAGTTATGAACTTTGCACGGTTGATTTAGGGGGAGATGCATATAATAATCCTAAGCCTTTTATTCTAAGTGGCGGCCTGCCGACATTATTGCATCCAGTCTATACAAATTCATATACATCTTCTTTGCCGATGTCTGGCATTTCGCTAGATGCAAAAACAGGCAAGCTAGATATAAAGACCAATACACAAGGGAGTTATGTGGTTAGCGTATGTTGTCATGAATGGCGAAATGGTATAATTATTAACACAGTTAAACGTATTTATACTTTTACTGTTCAGAATATTAATTTTTCGGCTTTAGATGTAAGAGCTTATGGCGACACCATTGTGCTAAAAGAGAGTATTGTTAATTTATCAGCAACCGGAGCCGAAACATATCATTGGGATTATGCACCGAAATTTTCATCAAATAAAATTGCATTTAGTGATATTCAAAACCCTATCGTCGATTTAAATTTAATTGGCGCTTATAATTTTTATGTTACCGGAACAAATAGTGAAGGATGTTTTGGAATGGATAGTGCAGAACTTGTTTTCACTAACGAAAAAAGTGTATTTGTACCCAATGCATTTTCACCAAACAATGATGGCGTGAATGATCGAGTTAAAATAATAATGAGTGGTTATGATTTAGTTTACTTTAAAATTTACAATCGAAGAGGACAAGAAGTATTTTATACCAACGATGTGAACATTGAATGGGATGGACGATTTAAGGGAGGTGAATTAGGTATTGATACCTATTATTGGGTTGCAAGTGCCATTGACTTAAATGATAAGATTCAAATTTTTAAGGGAGATATCACGCTGATTCGATAAAACGATATCGATATGATGTAATACATTTTGAACTAAAAGAATGGCGATTTGTATAATTTCATTCAATCAAAATGCCATAATCAATTATTATTCTCTTTTACTTAGTTATTACCAATCTTTTCCGCTAACTTACGAAACTTTTAAAACTCTACATGCTAGTAATCTTTTTGTTCTTTACCATTCATTGGTTTCTTTCTTTATTCTTTCATTCCTTTTTCTTACATCGTTTTGCAACTCATCAAATGTATACAACCAGTAAAACCTGGGAAAAAGCATTTTACTTAATGACTTGGTTATTACAAGGTTCATCCTACTTAGTGCCAAGAGCCTATGGTGTATTGCATCGAATGCACCACGAACATAGTGATACTGAAAAGGACCCGCATTCACCTCACTTTTTTAAAGATGTTTGGCAGATGATGAAAAATACACACCATATGTTTCGTGGTTTAGTTACTCGTAAAGTGGTACCCGATATCAAATTTACTCAAGGTTATTTACCAGAATGGGATCGATTAGATAAACTTGGTAATCATGTGCTTACTCGAATTGTGTTTGCATCCCTTTACATTGCTTTTTATATTCAATTTGCACCTAACTATTGGTATTTTATTTTATTACCCATTCATTTTTTTATGGGGGCGGTTCAAGGAGCCATCGTTAATTGGTGTGGTCATAAATATGGGTATACAAATTACGATAATGGCGACCAATCAAAAAACTCAAGTCCTTGGGGGTTTTTATTAATGGGCGAACTCTTTCAAAACAACCATCATTTTGATAGTCAAGATGCCAATTTTGCAAAAAAATGGTACGAGTTCGATTTAACCTATATGATTATGGTTTTACTTGATAAGGCAAGAATAATTAAAATTATTCCGAGCTAATAACTTAAATAGCATTGTATTTACTTATTACCTATAAGTTACCTTTTACCGTTTAACTAAACCATTCATACAAGAATAAACTGACTGTATTCAAGTTTGAAATACATTTGCCAAGTTTAATGATTAACTGATATTTATGTATTCAAAATTCCTTTGCACAATCCTTTTTATTTTGTGCGCCCCTTTATTTTTATTCGCTCAAAAATTTACAATCAATGGCAGCATTAAAGATGCAAAAAATGGAGAAGATTTAATTGGTGCTACCGTTCGTGTAAAAGAGGTAAACACAGTAGGTGCCCGAACCAACTCATATGGATTTTACGCCATCACTTTACCCAAAGGAACCTATACCCTTATCTATCAATATCTAGGTTATACAAAACAAGAAGTGAGTATTACCCTCGAATCAAATATCACTAAAAACATTCAATTAAAATCGATAGAAAAAGAAATTAAAGATGTTGTTATTAAGGCAGCTAAAGAGGATAAGAATATAACGCGCACCGAAATGGGTGTGATCAAACTCGATCCTAAATCAATTGAAACTGTTCCTGTTTTATTTGGAGAAAAAGATATTATCAAAACTCTTCAAATGACCCCAGGTGTTAAAGCTGCTGGCGAAGGTCAAAGTGGTTTTTATGTTCGAGGCGGCGGTGTTGATCAAAACCTAATTTTATTAGATGAAGCGCCTGTCTATAATGCATCGCATTTACTTGGATTTTTTTCTGTGTTCAACTCCGATGCTTTAAAAGATGTAACACTTTATAAAGGTGATATACCTGCAGAGTTTGGTGGTAGAGCCTCTTCCGTTTTGGATGTAAAAATGAAAGATGGAAATAGTAAAAACTATAGTGCCTCTGGTGGTATTGGTTTGATTGCATCGCGACTAACCATAGAAGGTCCAATTGTAAAAGATAAGGGTTCGTTTATTGTTTCGGGTCGTCGTACTTATGCTGATTTGTTTTTAAAACTCTCAAGTGATAGTCTGCAACGAGAGTCAAGATTATATTTTTATGATTTAAATTTAAAGGCCAATTATAAGCTTTCAAAAAAAGATCGATTATTTGTTTCAGGCTATTTTGGTAGAGATATTTTTGGATTAGGTTCGGCATTTGGTTTTGATTGGGGTAATTCAACAGCCACTGTAAGATGGAATCATATTGTAAACAGTAAATTATTTTCAAACACATCCGTTATTTATAGTGACTATAGCTATCGTATCAAACTTGGTTTTGATGATTCAGAATTTGAAATCAAATCATCAATTCGAGATTATAATTTGAAGCAAGATTTTAGCTATTTCCCAAATTCGAAAAATAGTATCAAGTTCGGATTTAATTTTATGCATCATACGTTTAGACCAACTAAATTTTCAGGAACCGGATTAAACCCTCCAACTGATTTAAAAAATAGATACTCGCTTGAAGGCGGCATTTATTTACAAAACGAACAAACCATCACCGATAAAATTAATGTCCGTTACGGACTGCGATATTCATTATTCGATTATATCGGACCAGGCACTGCGTACACATACGACAATAGAGGAAAAGGTTTAACTCAACAACAATACGCCAATGGAGAATCAATAAAACTTTGGGGTGGACTTGAACCTCGGGTTTCAGCTAAATATCAATTTAATGAATCAAGTTCTATTAAGGCCTCCTACAATAGAAATTTTCAGTACATGCATTTATTGTCGAACACAACCACTTCATCACCAACAGATATTTGGGTGCCTAGTAGCAATAATGTAAAACCGCAAATTGCCAATCAGGTAGCCATTGGTTATTTTAAAAACTTAAAAGATAATATGTTTGAATGCTCCATTGAAGCCTATTACAAAACCTTAGAAAATCAAATTGACTATCGTAATGGTGCTGATTTATTTATAAATACCGAATTAGAATCAGAATTAGTTTATGGCAAAGGAAGAGCTTTTGGTATTGAAACCTATATTCATAAACAAACGGGCCGATTAACTGGTTGGGTGAGTTATACCTTGTCGCGTTCTCTTCGAACCTTTGCAGATATCAATGAAGGAAAAGAATATTCAGCCAAGCAAGATCGTATTCATGATATTGCCATTGTTGCGATGTACGACCTTACTAAAAAAATAAAATTATCTGCTAATTGGATTTATTATACAGGTTCTGCCGTTACTTTCCCTTCAGGAAAATATAATGTCAACGGATTTTCAGTTCCTTATTATACTGAACGAAATGGATATCGAATGCCTGATTATCATCGCCTAGATATTGGTGTAACTTGGGTGCGTAAAAAAACAGATAGAAAAGAATCGAACTGGAATTTTTCGTTATACAATGCATATGGCCGTCAAAATGCTTATTCAATTTCATTTCAACAAAACCCAGATGATGAGACTAAAACTGAAGCGCTACAAACTTCATTATTCCGTTGGATTCCATCTATTTCTTATAATTTTAAATTTTAATTCAAAATGAAACAAGTACTTATTTTAGGACTTACACTTTTATTTTTCAGCTCATGTCAAAAGGTAATCAATGTTGATTTGAATGCAGCCGATCCTCAATATGTGATTGAAGCAAACTTGTATGAAGGTTCTCACGATTTTAAGGTGCGAATTACAAAAACCACTTCCTATTTTTCGAGTGGTGGAACGATACCGGTTGTCAATAATGCCTCAGTAACACTTACAGATAATAGTGGTACACCAAAATCATTATTAGCAACTGGAGATGGTTGGTACGAATTAGCCAATTATACCGCTATTAATAATAGAACATATAAACTAACAGTTATAGTCGATGGAAAAACTTTTATTGCTGATTCCTATATGCCAGTTTCACCAACCATTGATTCACTCACTTACAAGGAGTTTAGTGGTGGATTTGGAGGTGGAAATTTTGATCCTTATCTAATGACACTTCATTTTCAAGACAGTGCATCAATTAATAATTTCCACCGCATTATTGTTACTAAAAATGATTCACTACAAAACGAACCATTTGATTTATACTTACTTGATGATAAAATTCGTGATGGACAATATATTAATGCCCCAATATTTTCATCTTTTTGTGATATCGGAGATACCATGGATGTTGAGTTGATCAGTATGGATGAAAATGTATATGATTACTATGTTACCTTAGGTGATATTTTAACTGGAGACGCAAATAATAGTGCCGCGCCAGCAAACCCTAATACCAATCTATCAAATGGTGCACTTGGTTATTTTGGCGCCTTCTCATCCGCTAAAAAATCAATTAGAATAACCGAATAAAATTTGGTTGTTTTGGAGATGAATGAGAAGATTGAATCATGCTCATTGGTTTACGTACAATAGCAAACTTGAGATACCAAGATCATTTAAGTATCAAATAATACCTATACTTTTGCCAGCAAATCTAATTTATTGAATCGTTTAGCTTATAGCTTATTTATTATTTGTTTGATTTCTTTTCATTCAATGAAGGCCCAAAAAGATACGGGTCGATCAATGATGTACCATATTCAAGAAATTAAATTTAAAGGAAATGATATCAC
>DAOOQH010000210.1:0-6160 GCA_035388625.1 Chitinophagaceae bacterium
AATTTTGCGAGCTTAACTCCTTATGGCAATCAAATTATTAATCATGCAAATTTTGGTTTGCAAACCTACCCTCCTGCTAAAAGTCAATACCTGGTGCATGATGCCTATCAAATGAAAATAAAAACCTTTTTAAGTGGATATTATTCAGGTGCTCAAACCATGCGCAATGTACTTTATTTGCAAAATATAATTCCAAGTCCTTCGAATCAAGTAGACACCATTCAAATTGAATTTCATCAAAGCAATTCACCTTATTCAAGTATTTACACAGCAAAAACAGTATTGCAAACAAATGGAAATGCAACTGTTCAAATACCATTATCATTGATTGGCTCATCCTATTATATTGCAATTAAGCATCGAAATACAATTGAAACATGGAGTGCAAATCCAATTATGATCGGGTCAATTACGCATTACGATTATACAAACGCTATGAATAAAGCTTATGGTAGCAACCAAATCGAGGTCTCAAGTGGTGTATGGGCATTGTATACAGGCGATATCAATCAAGATGACAATATTGATTTGTTGGATAATTCGCAACTAGAATTAGGTATTCAAAATTTTTTATTTGGTTATCAAATTGAAGATTTAAATGGTGATGGTAATGTTGACTTACTAGATGGTTCAATCATTGAGGATAATATTAATGGGTTTATCTTTTCAATTCATCCTTAGGCTTTTGAAACGAAGAAGCCATTTTAATAATAAGCGATTACAGTATTGAATGAATTTAGATCAATCAAGAAATAATAAATTTTATGCCCCCTATTTATGTAGGAGATAAAAGATAAAATATTTTCTACATTTGTTGATAGAAAATAAGCCTAATGATTCGAGTATTACTGTTTGAAGACAATGAAGATTTTATCGATAGTATGAAAGAATTAATTCATGATAGTTCTGATATTGCGCTTTGCGAAGTTTATAATCATGGTAAAGATGTAGTTCGACATATCGAATTTCATCATCCTGATATTGTAGTGATGGATATTGATATGCCCATTCAAAACGGACTACAAGGATTAAGAGAAATAAGAGCTGCAGGTTTAGAAACCATTGTGATCATGCTCACAGTATTTGATGATAATGATCGTGTATTTCAAGCCGTTTGTGGAGGTGCATCAGGGTACTTATTAAAATCAAGTGCACCTGAAAAAATATTGGATGGCATTCGCGAAGCAGTGAATGGTGGTGCTCCTATGACCCCATCGGTAGCGAAGCAAGTATTAAAACTATTTTCAGCCCCGTTTCAAAAATCTGAAGATCTACAAAAACTTACCCCTAAGGAACATGAAGTTCTATCCTTTCTCGTTCGGGGATATAGTTATAAAATGATAGCATCCGATTTGCAAATTAGTATTGAAACCATACGTTACCATGTAAAAAATATTTATGCTAAATTACATGTCAATTCAAAAAGTGAAGCGGTGGCCAAGGCATTGCAGAATAAAATGATGTAAATTATAGCATGACGAATGTTAAACAATATCTATTATTAGGTCTGATGATTTTACCACAATTAGCGGTTGCCCAACTTTCTTCTTTAGGGCCACATATTAAAATAGATACACTCAAACAACTTATCTCAAAAAACAAAGAGGATACAAATAAAGTTAAAAATCTAATTCTATTATCTCGAGAGTTTAGCAAAGAAAATACAGATACTTCTTGTAAAATAGCTGAGGCCGCCTTAACACTTTCTAAAAAATTAAGATGGTTTAAAGGTATTGGAAACGCAAATATAGCCTTGGGTTGGAGTTTATACATTCAAGGAAACTATAACCAAGCAATGGCATGCAATTTTGAAGCAAAAAAAATTGGTGAGACTTACAACGAGCCACAAACTGTTTTATACGCTTTTAGTAATTTAGGTCAAATATATTATTCACAAGGCGACTTGAATATGGCACTCGACTATAATTCTAAAGCTTTAAAAATTGCGCAAGAAACGAATGACGAATGGAACATTGCCCGAAATATTGGAATAATTGGAACCATATATCAAGATATGAAATATTATGATAGTTCAATTAGTCACTATTTAAAAGCTTATCATTTAACTCAGAAAATTGGGAACTCAAATGGATCGGGTGTTTGGTTGAGCAATATTGGAGGCTTATACCTGAAATTAAATAAATATGATTCGGCATTGTTTTACTTAAATAAATCAAATAAGATTTTCGACAGTGTTGGAAATAAATGGTCGTATGCAGAAACGACATTAGACATTGGAAAAATATATGCACTCACAACTAATTTCAAATTGAGCCATCAATATTTACAGCAGGCATTGCAATTATCTTCAAAAGTTGGAGCAGTAGAATGCCGCAAAAATGTGTACTTAGAATTAAGTAATTTATATCAAAAATCAAATATTCGTCTTCCAGATATCAATTCGAAAATCCAATTGAATGATGCCCAACGACAAAATCTTGCTTTGAATTATTATAAAAAATATATCTCCTTAAAAGATACATTAGACAATAAAGAGGTTCAAAAAAAATCGCTAGCATTAGAATTTGAACATAAAATGGCATCTACAAAATTGGCAATGGAAAAGAAGGAGGCGATTACTAAACAACAAATTCAAAATCAAAAAATAATTCGAAATGCTTTTATCACCGGATCCTTGCTTTTACTCCTCTTAATTGCGGTTATAATCAATAGAAATAAACTCAAACGAAAAATAGAGGTTGAAAAAATACGGAACAAATTATCAAGAGATCTTCACGATGATATTGGTAGCACCTTGAGCAGTATCAATATTTTAAGTAGAACAGCTCAATCCAATTTAGAGCTAGGTCAGGGTGAAAAAACAAGTGCGTCTTTAGAGAAAATTAATGAACGAAGTCAACGCTTGCTTTCCAATATGAGTGATATTATTTGGAATATAAACCCAAATAACGATACTCTAGAAGAAGTGATGAGTCGAATGCGTGAGTACGCAACTGCACTCTTGGAAGCTAAACAAATAGATTACACATTCGATTTTCCGAAAACAACTATGAATTGTAAATTGAGCATGGAAGTGAAAAACAATATGTATTTAATTTTCAAAGAAGCAGTCAATAATTTATCGAAATATTCGGGTTCGAGTAATGCAAATCTCTCTTTAATTTTTGATGAAAAAAATATTCAATTGACCATACAAGATAATGGCATAGGATTTAACCTTGATGATATAACGCATCGCGGAGGATTAAATAATATGCGACATAGAGCTGAGGAAATAAAAGGGAAAATTAGTATTATTTCTGTTTATGGAAAAGGAACGAAAGTGGTGTTCTCAGTCGCAAAAAATAGTTGAAATAAGAATGAAATTTACAAATTCTATAAAAATAAAAATAGTTGTTTGCATACTTTTGTTAATCATATTGACATTGGAAAATGATGCGTGTGCACAGCATTCACAGCGATTTAAAATTGACTCTTTAATGACCGTGCTAAAAAGCGAAAAAAACGACTCCATTCAGTTAGCTACACTAATTCAAATAACTAAAGAATTTACAACAACATCATCCGATTCTGCCATATACTATGCAAATTTGGCGAATGATTTAAGTAAAAACATGGCGAGTATTGAAAATAAATTTAATACAGGCGTGCTTTTAAGTAAATGTTATATAGAGAAACTAGCAAATGACAAAGCATTAGAAATTGCCATAGCAAATTTGAAATTGGTGGCCAATACAAAACATATTCATTTGATAATTCAAGCTAATAAAAATATCTCTTTAATTTATAGCGAGCAATTAAATAACTTTCATAGAAGTCTTGAATACGCTCAGGCAGCTTGGTATGCGGCAAAGCAGAGTGGCAGTCAGAAGGATATTATAGAATGTCTTCAACTCTTAGGAAGTGTATATTTTTTCGCTGATAAATATGATGAAGCCTTAGTTTTTAATGAACAAGTATATCAAATGGCTTTGCTTCAGAAAGACACTGAACTTATTGTTCAATCTATGGTTAGCTTAGGAGATGGATACCGTCCCAAAAAGTTATTTAAGAGGTCTATTATGTATTATCAAATGGCTATAAAAATATTAGAATCCAGAAATAATCAAACCGACTTACCCATGCTTTATTTTTGTTTAGCAGGTGTTCACTTTGAACAGCTCAATTATAATGAATCAATTCATTATTATAAACTTGCCATCAGCAGAGCAAAGAAAGAGAAATGGAAGACAATACCCATTCATTTCTATCGCGATATATCACGAGCATATTCGGGAATAAACAATTTTGATGAGGCATTGAAATACAATCAAATTGCAATTGACTATGAAAAGCAAAAGGGAACATCTCCTGAATTAAAAGATTTGTATTTAATACACTTAATAATCTACGACAAGCAGAAAAACTATAAAATGGCGTACAAGAATTTGTGGCAGTATGTGAAAATTATAGACGAATTAAAAAATGATGAATCGGCCAATAAAATTTCGGCATTGGAAGTAGCGTTAGAATCAGAAAAAAAAGAAAAAGAAATTCAAAGATTGAATAAGGAAAAACAATTGCAAAAAATTATTCGTAATTCCTTTATTGTTGGTTCTATATTATTGATGTTATTGATTGTGGTTCTTATCAATCGAAACAAATTAAAACGTGTTGTGGAATTGGAAAAAATGCGTTCACGATTAAGTCGTGATTTGCATGATGACATTGGCAGCACCTTAAGCAGTATCAATATCTTAAGTAGAAACGCCCAACGTAATGCACAATTACTGGATAATACTAAAACAAAAGAAACATTAGAAAAAATCCATGAGCGCAGTCAACGTTTACTTTCAAATATGGCAGATATCATTTGGAATATTCATCCCGAAAATGACACTTTGGAAGAATTGATGAGCAGAATGAGAGAGTATGCAACTTCGATGTTAGAGGCAAGAAATATCGATTCTAAATTTAGATTTCCAACAACAGAAATAGATTGCAAATTATCAATGGAAATCAAAAATAATTTATACTTAATTTTCAAAGAAGCAATCAACAATTTATGTAAATACTCAGAAGCAACTAAAGTTGATATTAGTTTAATATTAGATTCAAAGAATTTAAGTTTGATGATAGAAGATAATGGTAAAGGTTTTATAACAAATGAACTTAAACATCAAGGTGGACTTAATAATATGAAGTTTCGTGCCGAAGAAATGCGAGGAAGTCTGACAATTGTTTCTGAATTATCTAAGGGAACACAAATTAAATTAATCATGCCAAGATTTTGTTAGATATAGATATGTACTGGATTACTACAATTCAAATCATTGCCATTTCATGTATACTTTCATTTATTGGATTTATATTTTCATTCATATTACCACAATATTATATCTCAGATGTATTTATCAACTTGGCACTATTTACAGCAGCCACATCAGGCCTTAAGGCAAGGTTGAATGCGAAAAAAAATAAGCAGGATAAAATTTGGATACTCACTTTGGTTGGCGTTACACTATTTATAATTGGGGCACCATTAAAATTTGATTCTGCATCAATAATTACGGTAATTGGCGCTTTGCTTTACATTTTTCCCATTGGCTACTATCTGTTTTATAATAGAATGGATTTTTTTAGTAGTCGATGGATTTGGTTTCTCCCTTTCATTTTAATTGGATGTTTATTTAAACTCATGCATTGGGCGGGAGGAAATATCATTATTTTCTTATCCTATTCCGGAATTATAATTTCTATATTCATACAATTATTTCAGAGAAACTTTAAATCTCCGAACGAAATGTATAATATACTTTTACAACTTCTGATAAGTATTTCTATGGTTGTTTTATATTTTAAGGATATTAGCTTGAATTTTATAATTGTACTTTACTTATACACATGGCTAGGACTTTTAGACTTGCTATTTCAAGAAGATTAGTGGTCAAAAGCTTTAATATAGGTTATCTCTAGCTTCTCAATTGTCATCGTATTTTATTAAAATAGAGAACTTATAACAATTGAAACAGATGCATCTATCGAAACATTCTTTATAAGACAAAACATTATTAACAGACAGGCATTTCACCTTTTACGGTAAGGAAAAACATCCAACCTCTTTATGTGGTTTGATTGACCTTTGTGTCAATCTAGTTTTGTATTCAAGAAATCAGATATTTCAAACAATTAAAAAATAGGCCCTTTAAATAAACTTCAA
>DAOOQH010000211.1:0-6100 GCA_035388625.1 Chitinophagaceae bacterium
CCCCATAATATAAAAACCAGTCCTTGTTTTTGATCAGAAAGTTTTTGAATAACTGCATTCGTAAATCGTTCCCAACCAATTTTACTATGACTCATAGGAGTATTAGCCTCTACCGTTAATGAGGCGTTGAGCATTAAAACACCTTGTTGTGCCCAATGTAATAAATTGCCAGAGGTAGGAATCGCTTTCCCAATATCATCATTTAATTCTTTATAAATATTCATTAAAGATGGCGGTGGTTTAATGCCATCTTGTACACTAAAACAAAGACCATGCGCCTGCCCTATCCCATGATAGGGATCTTGACCTAATATTAATACATTAACATTGTCAAAAGGAGTTTGTTCAAATGCATTAAAAATATTTTTACCCTCAGGGTATATAATTTTCCCTTTTAGTTTTTCTTGTTTTAAAAACTGAATGATATTAGTAAAATAAGGTTGATCAAATTCATCCTGCAAAACTAATTTCCAACTTGGTTCAATGTTTACATTCGCCATGATCTTATTCAAAATCTTTATACAATAAATATTTCGATCTTATTTTTTTGAATTTTGCAATTCCAGGTTGCCAAGCACTTTTTATTTCTTTTTCTGTTTTCCCATCTTGAATGGCTTTACGCAAACTAGCAGTACCGGCTAGTTTCTCAAAAAATGAATTAAAAAAATTAGTCTTATCTTTTGATAGCGAATATGCATTTTGAATAAAAGATAAATTAAGCTGTCCATTTAAAATTTTCATCACATCATAAGGAGGTAAATTTAAATTGGCACCATAACAAACTTTGTCTTGATGAGGCGGTGTTTTTGCACCAGGGGAACTGATTGGTGTGAATGAGAATCCATTATTTTTAAAACTTGGATGCCCCCAAACTTCAAAAGGAGTTTCTGTGCCTCGTCCAACACTTACATCGGTTCCTTCAAATAAACACAATGAAGGATATAATAAAATGGCCGATATTGATTTCAAATTAGGAGATGGAGGAATGGGCAATTTATATAAAGTTTTGTGATCATAATTTTTACAAGGAATCACAGTTAAATTACATTTTAATTTCTTTGCGAGCCAACCTTCACCATTCAACATCTTAGCATATTCTCCTACAGTCATTCCATGAACAATAGGAATAGATTGCATACCTACAAATGATTTATAAGTAGATTCAAGCACAGGTCCATCCACATAAAAGCCATTAGGGTTAGGTCTGTCTAAGATAATGATAGGTACTTTACTTTCGGCACAAGCCTCCATCATATATTGCAACGAAGATATATAAGTATAAAACCGAGCACCTACATCTTGTATATCAAATACCACAATATCAATTCCCTTCATACTTTCCTTAGATGGCTTTTTGCTTGCACCATACATTGAAGTAATTGACAATCCAGTTTTGGGATCAATACCACTTTTTATTTTTTCGCCTGCATCACCACTTCCTCTAAACCCATGTTCGGGTGCGAATATTTTTGCGATATTGATACCGCTCGAAATCAAGGTATCTACCAAATGTGTATTTTTAATCATTGATGTTTGATTCACTAATAAGGCTACTTTCTTATTATTCAATTTTGGTAAATAAGCGTTGATTTGATCTGCGCCAGTTATAATTTTATTTGAAAAGTTTTGAGCAACTAGGATATTAGAAATAAATATCAATAACAAGAAAAGTATTTTATTCATACCTCAAAAATATGCAAAACCGAATTATCTTCATGCATTAATTCTTGAATTGAAAAATAAATACTCATTACTTTCTTGCTTACTGATTGCGTTGACATTCATTATTTGTAGATTAAATTATACAGATTCAAGTAAGGGAAATGTTTTACCAGTTAAAGTCACCACTTGGGATGCATTAGGATATTATTTGTATCTACCAGCTCAATTGATTTATCATGATGAAAAAGAGTTAAAATGGTTTCCCAAAATTGATAGTATGTATTCATTATCTGGTGGACAATTTTATCAAGCCAATCGTCATAAAAATGGAAATTATGTATTTAAATATTTAGAAGGAGTTTCTATTTTGCAGCTCCCATTTTTTTTAGTTGCGCATGTAATCGCTTTAAATAGCCAATATCCTGCTGATGGTTTTTCGGCGCCTTATCAATATGCAATTGCTTGGGGATGTATCTTTTATTGCTTATTGGCCATTTTTTTACTTCGAAAAATATTGCTCCTTTATTTCAGTGATTTGGCAGTTGCTATTTCACTGATATTATTGATATTGGCATCCAATGCCATTCAATATATTGCTATAGAAGGCGGTCAAAGTCATGGATATATTTTCCCATTGTATGTATTCATATTGTATGCAACAATTATGTGGCATCAACAAAAGAAGAAAGCTTGGATATTTTTAATTGGATTCATCATTGGTCTCGCTACCATTTGCAGACCCACAGAGGCGGTCATGCTGTTTATTCCTTTATTATGGGGTATTCGAACAAAAAAAGAGTTCATAGAAAAGTGTCGTTTTATTTTACAAAACAAAACACAATGGCTATTTCTTGTTCTTGGAGGATGTTTAGCCATTTTACCTCAATTGCTTTATTGGAAAAGGGTTACAGGTTCATTTGTTTATGATGTGGGTAGTAAATGGGATTTTCTAAATCCACATTTTCGCGTTTTATTTGGAGGCGAAAAAGGATGGTTTATTTATACACCAATCACCATTTTTTTTGTGATTGGATTGTTTTTTATGAAAGATAAAATCTTCAAAAAATCTATCATTACATTTTGCTTGCTCAATATCTATATCATAATTGCATGGCATATTTGGCGATATGGTGGAAGCTATTCATGCAGAGCCCTTGTTCAGAGCTATCCTATTTTCGCTTTTCCTTTAGCCAGTTTTATTGAATACATATTATTAAAAAGATGGCAATTGATAATGATACCGATTTCAATTTATTTAATTGGAGTCAATCTATTTCAAATCAAACAGTATAATCAGAATATCATTCATTATGATGATATGAACTTTGCTTATTATCAATCCATTTATTTAAATCCAAAACCTTCACCACTTGATTTAAGTTTACTTGATACAAAGGATAGGATTTCGAATGAATCAAATTTTGACCAGCGAATGGTTGATCATCAAACTCATGAAATTGAACTGAAAAATAATACTATCCTTTTCAAAAATCACTTTACAAACAAAACGGAAAAAGAAGTGTGGTATAAATTCGATATTCAACTAAAATTAATTGGCGGGATTTGGGACGCTTATTGGGTTGCAAGATTGAATGATCAAGAAACAAAAATTCGTTTATCAAATGCCTTAACAAAGGAAGGAGAAATTAATCGATATTCATTTTTTATTCGATCAAAAACAATGGGCTCAAATTCAGATTTGGAACTAAAACTTTTAGGCAATGATAATTTGAAAGGAGTTCTTGTTGAATCGGAAATTCACGAATTTGTAAAAAAAGAATAATCTATTTTAGTTTATAAATTTCTTGAATACCGGTTAATATTTCTGTGAAATTAATTTTCAAATCAATTAGTTTGCCCGTATGAATATCAAATACCCAACCATGTACTTGTAAACCTCGATCGATATAAGCCTCTTGTACTGCAGCAGTTTTAATTAAGTTCACACATTGCTCTTGTACATTTAATTCAACCAGTCTATCATATCTCGCTTCTGTATCTTCAATGGCATTTAGCTCATCTTTATGCAAACGATAGACATCACGAATATTACGTAACCAAGGATTTAAAATACCCATATCAGCTGGCGTCATGGCGGCTTTCACACCTCCACATGAATAATGTCCACATACCACAATATGATTGACCTTTAAATGACGAACCGCATAATTCAATACAGACATTACATTTAGATCCACATTATTAACCAGGTTGGCAATATTTCGATGAATGAAAGCTTCACCCGGTTGTATACCCATGAGGTCTTCAGCAGTAACACGACTATCAGAACATCCTATGTATAAAAATTCAGGTGATTGACCTTTAGAAAGATTTTCGAAATACTGCGGATTGATGGCTAATTTTTCCTGAATCCAGATTTCATTATTTTTAAATACTTGACTTAATTCCATTTTATTATTTTTTGTAATTGCAAATTAAAGTAAAACATCATGATAGGGCTGAATTTTTTCTGGAAGATCTGACTCACCTAACATTTCTAATATATCTATTTCTATATTGCGACAAATACTTGAAATTGGTATATCATTCACACCATTATCAAATGGATTTTCACTATACTCGCCTATTTGTTCCATAGTATAAAATACCCAAGATATTAGTAGTGAAAAAGGTAGGGTTAACCATATAGTCCAATCACCTATATCCTTCAAATCTTTCATTACTGAAAGCATTCCAAATGGAAGAAGTGTATTAAATAAGGTTACAAATATTCTACTAAACACTGAATATTGTCTGAACAAGGGCGTTGTTTTAATTCGTTCGCAACCTCCTTGTAGATTATATAATTCACCCAATAATCTTGTTAGATCTGAATGTTCATATTCATCTAATTTACCTTCTCGTTTTAATTTGGTAACAAACGCAAATTGATATCTCAACACATAAGAAGCTAAGTTATTTACATCTTTTACCTTCTCATAAATTTCTGTCTTATTGTATTTTGTAAATAAATCTTGTAAGGCAATATTGTATTCGTTTATTTCATCTGAATCTGCCAAGCTATCTTGATGCAAAGTTTCTTGGCTGGTTGCCCATGGAATTGTTTTCCGAAGTTGCAAACGAAGTATATTGATATAGGCAATATGTTTCATTAAAAATACTTGTTGAATTTCTTTGTCTTCAATGAGCGAAATAAACGAAGCTGTTAAACTTCTACTTGTATTTGTAATTCCTCCCCATAATTTTCGTGCTTCCCATAAACGGTCATACGCCGAATTGTTTTTAAACCCTACATAAAATGCAACCGCAGTGCCAATTGAGGCTAAAGGCAAAAAAGGAATGGCTAAAAATTTCAATCCTGCCAAGTCGTATAAAGCAACCACTGATACACTAATTATAAGTGTTCGAATAAGATTTTTTTTAGCGAATGCCCACATAAAGGGTATCGACATTGATTTTCCAATATACATAGCTAGATGGTTGTTTGATTAAATTGATCTGAATCTTATTTAGAATTCAAAATAATGAAGTCTAAATTATTGTTTTATAAATTGTGAAATGGCTCGAGTTTTCCCTTTTACTTCAAGAAAATAAACCCCTGAAGCAAGTTCAGCAATATTGATGAGCTCATTTGCCGATGAATTCCTTTTAGATTTTGTCATTATAATTTTTCCTGTCATATCAATTACTGAAATATCTATTATTTCATCTTTCATCATTTCAGACAATTTAATATTTAGTTCATTTTTTGCTGGATTAGGATAAACCACAAATGGCAAATTTTTCTCCTCGATGGTAGATGTTGAAAGTGCGATTCCATTAATCACAATATGATCGAAAACAGCATCATTTAATGTACTATCAATATGACTACAATTTGCCAAACCAACATAAACCGTATCACTCATTGAAATTGTTGCTGTGTTGAAAACATTCCAAATAATGCCATCTGTTGAAAATGATGCAGTGAAATTTGAACCTACTCTTTCTAATTTAACCCATCCAGGCTCTGTGCCTGCTGTATCTTTATTATCACTCCAATCGTTCGTGTTTGTTCGCCATTGATTTGCAAATCCATTTCCAGGAGTGAGTGCACACATTGAATGTTTTGAATCTGTTGCTAAAGTCTCGCGAATCATAACGCCACCTTTTGCCCATCCATAAATATTACCAATATGTTTCACACGCGCACTAATGCTGATATCACCTTGAATTTTTTTATATAGAAAGTGAAACTCATCATTCTTATCCCAGATATCTTCACCACTTGCAAATATTGTATAGCGTTGATTTACTGCGTCATAACATACACTGCCAGCTGCACCAACTCCACCAATATCTTGATGATTGTCAAAGTCATTGCTAAGCAAGTTTGATGGCGTATTAAAATAAGCACGCTCGCTCCATAAGCTTTCGTTGCTGGCGCATTTACTTCTTACACGTACTTCGTAATTCGTACATCCGTTATATGAACTTA
>DAOOQH010000212.1:0-6030 GCA_035388625.1 Chitinophagaceae bacterium
AGTAAGAGTCAACCATTTATTCATGTCTGCAATGGCTAATCTTCTGCGATGCTCAATAAACATCCAAGCAAACACAATACCATAGCATAATGGTTGTAACATTTGAATTTGAATATGATAGTAGTCAAACAATTGTAATCCAATATTAAATCCACCTAATAAAATGGCGCCTAAAAATGAAATGAATGAAACATGACCAATATAATCATAGATATTTTTCTCCTTTAATAAATAGCAAGCACCTATTTGAAACAAAATTTGTCCAAAAAACAAAACACTATCTCCCCAAATAGGATTGCCAATATAATAAGCCGATAGTTGATGATGAAAATAGCTATTTACAAATAAATTGACAGTCAAGCCACAAATAAAAATGAACGCTATTCGCCAAAACCAATTGTGTGAAGGATTGCATGAGCCGCTTTGAGTGCACGAAACCGGAATCACTATTTTTCGATTAAACGAAATCAAATTATACAATTGCTCAAGAAACCATCGAATGATTTTAAATTGGATAAAAAATCGAACGAGCCCAAAATTATTTCCTAAAATTTTTACAAGACCATCTATTCCATAAACAACCTCCCCATTTTCGCGATTTAGTAATGCAATTTTATTCTTTGCTAAATCATAATCTACAGTTGGAAAGTTTGAAGCATCTATTTCCTGAAACGGAATTCTTCCTTTGGCATCAAGCAATTTATACTTCAAAAAAATACCAGTATACCAATGGCAAAGTGGACAATCTTGATCAAATAATAGTGAATGATTGGACAGCGTTTTCATGATTCATTATTTTAATAATTTTACAATGGCACCGAAAAATTTCGACTCTTCTGCTTTTATCAAGGTATCTACGGCAGCATCCATTTTGGTTACTACATTTTGAATACTTTCAACCATCATTAAAAAGTCGTGAGCTTCTGGATCTTTTTTTGATTCTTCAATCAATACCAAACTATTTAAAGAGGCGATCAGAGGTTGAATTTCTCGTCGCTTCCTTTCTTTTGCAATACGTTTAGCAACTTCCCAAATATCTTTTTCGGCTTTAAAATATTCTTTTCTATCGCCTGCTTTATGTTCTTTATAAATGAGGTTCCAATTCATTAAATCGCGCAAATTCATATTGGCATTTCCTCGCGAGACCGATAATTTTTCCATCACATCTTCTGTTGATAACGGTTCAGAAGATATTAATAAGAGGGCGTGCACTTGCGCCATGGTGCGGTTTATGCCCCAACTACTTCCAAGGGCACCCCATAATTGTGTAAATTGTTCTTTTGCTTCTATTAGTTTCATAAAGCAAATATACTAAACTTTCAATAAGTTTTGAAAGTTTAGTATATTTATTTAAAAGCCTATTCAAACAGGTTTCTAAAACTAATTTACTTTTTTGAAAATAACACTTGCGTTATGACCACCAAACCCAAATGTATTGCTAAGTGCAGCATTCACAACGCGCTTTTGTGCGGTATGGAATGTAAAATTTAATTTAGGATCAAGATTTTCATCATCAGTAAAATGATTAATCGTTGGAGGTACAATATCATTTTGTACGGCCAATATCGAAGCAATGGCCTCAATAGCACCAGCTGCACCCAACAAATGACCTGTCATTGATTTTGTTGAACTAATACTTAAATTATACGCATGCTCGCCAAATACTTTTTGTATTGCAGTAATTTCAGCAATATCGCCTAAAGGCGTTGAAGTACCATGAACATTAATATAATCAATGGTTTCGGGTTTCAACTGTGCATCATCTAGTGCATTATTCATTACCAAAATAACGCCCAAGCCTTCTGGGTGTGGTGCAGTAATATGATAAGCATCGGCACTGCAAGCAGAACCAACTAATTCTGCATAAATTTTTGCACCTCTTCGTTTGGCATGTTCATATTCTTCAAGAACAATTGCGCCTCCACCTTCTCCTAAAACAAAACCATCTCTATCCTTATCAAAGGGGCGTGATGCTGTTTTATAATTTTCATTATTTTCACTGAGTGCTTTCATGGCATTAAAGCCGCCAACTCCCGGAGGAGTTACAGCAGCTTCAGATCCGCCGCATACAATTACATCGGCTTTACCCAAACGAATAAAGTGCGATGCATCAATAAGTGCGTGCGAAGACGAAGCACAAGCACTGACAGTGCAATAATTAGGACCGCGAAAGCCATATTTCATTGAAATATGACCTGCTGCAATATCCGATATCATTTTTGGAATAAAAAACGGGTTGAAACGAGGTGTACCATCACCGCCAAAAAAGCCCTTCATTTCTTCGTAAAAAGTCCCGATGCCACCAATTCCAGATGCCCAAATAACACCTACTCTATCTTTATTGATAGCTTCATCGGTATTTAAATTGGCATCGGCAATGGCTTGGTCACTGCTTACGATTGCTAATTGCGAGAAACGATCTATTTTTCTCGCTTCTTTACGATCCATAAAATCTTCTGGATTGAAGTTTTTTACTTCACACGCAAATCGAGTTTTAAACTTTTCCGCATCGAAAAGTTTAATATAATCGGCACCTGATACACCAGTTGTTAACCCATTCCAATATTCTTGAATTGAGTTACCAATAGGTGTTAGGGCTCCGAGCCCAGTTACAACGACGCGTTTTAATTCCATACGTGAGGGGATAGAATTAAGCAGCGTGTTCTTCTAAGTAAGTGATTGCTTGACCAACAGTAGCAATTGTTTCTGCTTGTTCGTCAGGGATAGAAATATTGAATTCTTTTTCGAATTCCATGATTAATTCAACAGTATCTAAAGAATCTGCGCCTAAGTCATTGGTAAAACTTGCTTCATGCACAACCTCTGCTTCTTCAACTCCCAATTTGTCAACGATAATTTTTTTAACACGAGATGCTATTTCTGACATTTTTATTTTATTTAGAATGCAAAAATATACTTTTAGTTGAATTGAGAAAACATATTTGCCTTTTTGTTATCAAAGTGTATAAATAGTTTATAACATCTTATTGTTAATTTTTACGTCGTATTTGCCTGAAATCCCATGGCGCTATAGGTTTCGGCTGTTTCCACAAGCCTCTTTGGGCTTTTCTAGCATTGATTTCAGCTTTTGCAAAACGTTGATCTGAAGAATATTTTTTAAAATGCCAAGCATATCCTTCCTCTACCATAATTAAATTAATATAAACAGGGCCATTATAAACTGAACCCAAAATTCGCCCATTCCGATCTTTCTTGTTATAAATTACTTCAATATACGAACCATATAAATAATCGGATAAGGCTTGTTTAGACACTTTATAAAAATCTTGTCCTTTTTCTGGACAATCAATATCAGCCAATCGGATTTGATAGGTTGTTTTATCAACTAATAAATCAAATGTATCTCCGTCAATTATTTTAATTGCCCTGCCCTTTAATTTAGTTTGTGCATCAATAGTTGCTGTTATAGTAAGTAAGATTAAAATCATACTAAACAATTTCATCATAAGGCGACTGATTTGATGAGTCATTGAACCTACCATTTAATTTTTAGCTAATTTGGCACCTAGGTACGAAAATAGTAAATGCGACAAACCAGTAGCTATGGCAAACCAAATTGGATGCACAATCAGAATAAAATAAAAGACAGCACACAACATCAAGAAAAATCCAACAAAGAAACCGCAAACCAATTTTTTATTTAATGGCGCTAATCGGGCAGCTGTGTACCCACCAAAGAATGCGCTGATCATATTACCAAATAAGATAAATAAAAATTCAATGGCAGGTGCATTTTTTACTAAATCTTCTTGTTCATTTATCGTTGGATTTAAAATAGTCGATGGGAAGAGTATTACATTTAAACTTTCTGCCAATCCTAATACCATGGTGGCTATTGCTATTCCAACAAGAACCGAAATAACTATTCTAAATAATGGATTTAGTTTTTGATAAAATAATTTTATGGCTTCAAATAATTTACTCATAAGTTTTAATTAGTTAATATTGATTTAATCTCCGATTTAAACTCTATTGATTGTGCTTGATAAATGTTCAAGTTCGGATATCATCATCGCTGTAGCGCCCCAAATAATAATATCATCATTCAAAATATAAACGGGTGTTGTCATTTCTTCATCTTTAATATCCGATCTTCTCACTAATTTTTCGCCTTTGATTGCAGGATCAAACAATAAATCTAAAGGTACTTTTATAATTTCTTGCACTTCTCTTTCTGAAGGTTTAAAGGCTTGAACATTTTGAATATACCCTAAAGTGGGCGTTACTAAAAAATTACTTGGTGGTATATATAATGGACTTAATGTGCCTAAAATTTCAATTTCATGTCGGTTTACACCGATCTCTTCTTCACATTCACGTAAGGCAGTTGCTATAATATCGGGATCAGAAATATCTTTTTTTCCGCCAGGAAAACTAATTTGACCACTATGTGTATTTCCATCTTCTGTACGACGAATTAATATTGTATTCCACGATTTATCTCCTTGAATTAATAAAATTAATACCCCGCCTAAACGTGCATCATCAGGCACTTTCATACTTTTGCCACGTGTTGGTGGCGCCATACGCATTTGTGCTTCTAAGCCTGGTAAATTACCTTGTAATTTTTCTTTTAAATGTTCAACAAAGTCCATATTTATAATATTAATTATGATTAGGTTTGAATTATTTTAAGTTTGCTTCTAATTTTATTTGTGTGGAAAAACCAGCTAACCAAACTTTATTTAAATTGCTTATTTTAAATTAAGTTGAACAACATTTTCAACATGATGTGTTTGAGGAAACATATCTACCGCTTGTGATTTACTGATATGGTAATTCACCGATAATAAGGCTAAATCTCTTGCTTGTGTAGCAGGATTACAACTCACATAAACAATGCGTGGTACTTTGAGCTCTAATAATTTTTGAATTAAGGTTTCGTGGCAACCTGCTCGAGGAGGATCAATAATAACAATATCTGGATGACCATTTTTGTCAAAAAAATCATGGTTACAAATTTTAATCACATCACCCGCAAAGAAATGAGTGTTGGTTAGATTATTTAATTCGGCATTCTTTTTTGCATCTTCAATTGCACCCTCAACCGTTTCAACACCAATAATTTTACTCACATTTTTAGATAAAAAAATACCAATACTACCTGTGCCACAATACAAGTCATATAAGACCTCATCACCTTTACAATCAGCAAAATCTCGAGTTACTTTATAAAGTTCTTCGGCTTGTTTTGTATTGGTTTGAAAAAAAGATTTCGGACTAATTTTAAATTTGAAGTTTTCTAATTTTTCTTCAATGGTTACACTACCCGCATAATTCACTACTTCCAAATCGTAAATGGTGTCATTTAGTTTGGTATTGATGGTATAATTTAAAGAGGTGATTTCAGGAAATTTTAAAGCTATAGCCTCCATCACTAATTTAATTTTATCTTGATCTGGCTCGCCAAACACAATATTGACCATCGTTTCGCCTAACGACGACAATCGAATAATTAAATTTCGAAGTAAACCATGATGATTTCGAATATCATAAAAGGTCAAATTATTTTCATAACTGAACGATCTGATAAAGTTTTTAATTGCATTGGTCGGCTCAGCTTGTAAATGGCAAAATTCAATATCAATTACTTTGTCAAACAATCGTGGCGCATGAAAACCCAATACATTTTTATCAGACGATAAATCGGTATGCAAATCTTTACTAGCAATATATTGTTTATTTGAAAACGTAAACTCAAGTTTATTTCGGTACAAACTAGTTTGTTCGCAGCCTTTAATTGGTAAAAATTCTTGAATCTCAACACGACCAATTCTACGAAGTTGATCTTTAACTTGTTGTTCTTTATATTGTAATTGCAAATGATAGGGTAGCATTTGCCATTTACATCCACCACAAATTTCAAAATGACTACAGAAAGGCTTAACCCGATTTTCAGAAAAATGGGTAATTTGGTTTACTTTGCCCTCTGCCCAATCTTTTTTATTTCGATGTACAAAAATAGTAGCCTTGTCGCCCGGAACCACGCCTTCAACAAAAATAACTTTC
>DAOOQH010000213.1:0-5994 GCA_035388625.1 Chitinophagaceae bacterium
TACCGGTAAAGGAACCATTTGTAATATGGGTGCTGAAATTGGTGCAACCACATCTACATTTGGATACGACGAAAGTATGGAGCGTTATTTACGCAGTACAAGCAGAGGTGATGTAGCCGATTTAGCCAATAGTATCAAAGCCCACTTAACAGGCGATGATGAGGTTTATGCTGATCCATCAAAATATTTTGATGAAGTGATTGAAATTAATTTAAACGAATTAGAACCGCATTTAAACGGACCTTTTACACCAGATTTAGCAACACCAATTTCAAAAATGAAAGAAATGGCTGCAGCGAATGGATGGCCAACAAAGATTGAAGTTGGTTTAATTGGATCGTGCACCAATAGTAGTTATGAAGATATTTCGAGAGCCGTTTCATTGGCAGAACAAGTAGCTTCTAAAGGGTTAAAACTAAATTCTGAATTTACAATTACACCAGGAAGTGAACAAGTTAGATTTACAATTGAAAGAGATGGCTTTTTAGAAAAGTTCGATAAAATAGGCGCAACGGTTTTTGCAAATGCATGCGGACCATGTATTGGAATGTGGGAAAGAGTTGGTGCAGAGAAACAAGAAAAAAATACCATTGTCCATTCGTTTAATAGAAACTTTGCGAAACGTGCCGATGGTAATCCAAATACCTTTGCGTTCGTGGGTTCGCCTGAAATCGTTACCGCTTTGGCTATCGCTGGCGATTTAAATTTCAATCCTTTGACCGATACTTTAACTAATGATAAGGGTGAACAAGTTATGCTGGATGCACCTTCTGGTTTTGAATTACCGCCAATGGGTTTTGATGTTAAGGATGCGGGCTATCAAAAACCAGCAGAAGATGGAAGTCAAGTCCAGGTTTTAGTGTCGCCGGATAGCAAACGCTTACAATTACTTGATCCGTTTGCCGCTTGGGAAGGAAAAGATTTGAAAGGATTAAAATTACTGATTAAAGCAAAAGGAAAATGCACCACTGATCATATTTCAATGGCGGGTCCTTGGTTAAAATTCAGAGGTCATCTAGATAATATTAGTAATAATATGTTGATTGGTGCTTTAAATTTCTTTAATGAAAAAACGAATTCAGTAAAAAATCAACTGAATGGCGAATATGCTCCTGTACCCGATGTACAAAGAGCTTATAAGGCTAACGGCATTGGCAGTATAGTGGTTGGTGACGAAAATTATGGTGAAGGAAGTAGTCGCGAACACGCAGCCATGGAACCTCGCCATTTAGGTGTAAGAGCTGTATTGGTTAAATCGTTTGCTCGTATTCATGAAACCAATTTGAAAAAGCAAGGGATGCTTGGATTAACATTTGCCAATAAGGCTGATTATGATAAGATACTTGAAGATGATTCAATTGATATTGAAGGATTATTAACCATGGCACCGGGTAAGCAATTACAAATTGTTTTAAACCATGCAGATGGTAGCAATGAAACCATTCAAGTAAACCATTCGTATAATGCCCAACAAATTGATTGGTTTAAAGCAGGTGGTGCTTTGAATATTATTCGAGCAAGTGTGAATCAATAAGGAAATTTATTCCTTTTTTAAAGCAAGTCTCTTTTTATTGTCGTAGAATGATTAGATATTTCTTACCAAAATAATTTGCATTTATTAGCCTTGAAAAAAGCATTCATTATAATCGGTTTTTTAGGTATAGCCATAGGTATCTATTTGTACTTTTTACTTTTCAGTTCAAATACAGGTCGGTTTCATGAGAAGACTTATTTTTTCATTCCAACTGGCTCAACTTATGAAACTGTATTAAAATCGCTAGAGGAAAATCAGATCATAAAAGATATTCATTCGTTCGACAAGATGGCGCGGCGTTTGAAATATCCTGCTTCAGTGCGTCCGGGCAAATATGAGATAAAAGAAGGGATGGGCAATTATACTTTAGTTCAGATGTTACGAGGTGGAAAGCAAGTTCCAGTAAAACTTGTAATAAATAAATTAAGGACTAAAAATGACATTATTCGAAAGATATGTTCGAACCTAGAAGCAGATAGCAATGAAATGAAACTCTTATTTAGAGACAATAGTTTTTTATATAAATACGAAATTGATAGTAACCAAATTCAAACCATCATTATACCAGATACTTATCAATTTTATTGGAATACAAATGCTAAAAAAGCAATAGAAAAAATTGCTAAAAATCATACAAAGTTCTGGACCAATGATAGACGCGAGAAAGCTAAAAAACTGAATCTTACTATTCCACAAGTGATAACCCTCGCTTCAATTGTTGAGGAAGAAACCAATAAGGAGGAAGACAAAGGTAAAATTGCAAGCACCTATTTAAATCGAATAAAACTAGGCATGCCTTTACAAGCTGATCCTACATTGAAATTTGCGGTCGGAGATTTTAAATTAAAACGATTGCTCACCGTTCATACTCAAGTCAGTTCGCCCTATAATACATATAAAAATGCAGGCTTACCTCCTGGTCCAATTTGTACTCCAAGTGCCAATACCGTTGATGCCACGCTAGATGCGCCATCAACTAACTACCTGTACTTTTGTGCACGTGAAGATTTTAAAGGCTATTCGAATTTTGCATCGAGTTATTCAGAACATCTTTTAAATGCAAAAAAATATCAAGAAGCATTAAATCAGCGAGGCATTAAGTAATTCATAAATTCAAATCATTTAGCCTCTAAATACATCTCTACAACGTTCAGATATTTATGCTCAAGAAATTTGAATTATATTAGCAACTTCATATTTCATTGACACGTCTCGAATACTATATCATCCGCTCAAAACCCGTACAAGCCATTATCCATTGGCTGAAAGGAATTATCTTACCAGGATTTGAGGGCGTTTCTCTATTTGACTCAATGAACTTTTTCAGAAAACAAATATTTTCAAATCGTTTTAATGGGCGCGCTAATGCAGTATCCTTTTCATTCTTAATGGCATTACCTCCCTTGTTATTATTTTTTTTTACACTTATCCCGTATTTGCCTCTACCAGAAGAAAAGCTAATTAAAATGATTAATGAAATGCTTATCTTAATTGCACCAGGACAAAAAATGCAACAAAGTATTTCAAAAATTATTCGTGATTTTATTACTCATAAAAAAACTGTCCTTTTATCATTTTCAGTATTGCTTACCATGTTTTATTCTTCTAATGGTATTATGGGTTTAATGAATAGTTTTGAAAAACAATTACCAGGATTTAGAATCAGAAATCCTTTTAAACAACGTGGCATTGCTATTTTACTCACCTTATTGCTCATTTTTGCCATCATACTTACTTTATCATTTATGATATTTCAAGCTTGGGTAGCAAGTGGATTAGGAATCAATTTTCTTAAAAACTTAAAGGTTATTAAACTCATTGCTTATACTCTAATCGTTTTTGTTTGTTTTATCACAGTATCATTCACCTATAAATATGGGGTTGCCACCGAAAGCAAATGGAAATTATTTAGTCCGGGTGCTATTATTGCCACTTTTCTGATTATCATATTAACGATCTTGTTTTTTTATGCGGTAAACAATTTAGTGAATTATGATAAGATTTATGGTTCAATAGGAACCCTTATTATCTTTCTTGTATGGATCAATTTTATGGCTCAAATTTTATTGATAGGCTTCGAATTAAATGCTAGCATTATTGTTCATCGAAAAGGCAAACCACTTATTCCGAGTAAAAAAGTTGAAACAAATGCGTAATTTATTTTTGCCGTTGCTATTCAGTTTTGTTCTTTTTTCATGTAAAAATGAAGTCACTAACCCAACTTATTCACATGATATTGCACCGATCATTTATCGGAGTTGTTCACCTTGTCATCGCCCCAATCAAATTGGACATTTTAACTTATTGACGTATGAAGATATTCAGACCAATGCAAATAAAATACAATATACAATTGTCAATAAATTAATGCCGCCCTGGCCAGCCGATCATCATTACACAAGTTTTGTTGGCGAAAATATTCTTTCTCAAAAAGAAATTGACATGATTGATACTTGGATAAAAAACAAATGTCCAATTGGAGATAGTTCGGCTATTCCTAAACTTCCTTCCTTTCCTGTAGGTTCAATGTTGGGCACACCCGATTTACATATTCCTGTAAAGCCAATTCAATTGTTTGGGGATTATGCAGATCAATTTTTAGTTGTCAAAGTGCCTTTTGAATTACCTAAAGATAGTTTTATTTCAATGGTTGAATTTGTACCCGGTAATACAAAAGTTGTACATCATGTAAATGGTGATATGGTTCGGTTTGATTTTGATAAAAAGAAGAATATTTATGATGGTAGTATGGTAGACAATTTAGTTTGGGACAGTACCATTCGACTCACGTATAAGCGGATTGGCTTGCTGCATGATGATGACACCTACCCTACCCTTGTTCGCTCAGTGGTGAATTATTTACCGGGTGTGGTTGCTCAAAAATATCCTGAAGGAATTGGTGGTTGGAAAGTGAATCGAAAAAATGCATTTCTATTAGCCGATATTCATTACGGACCAACAATAGATGATGTTTGGGATAGTTCATTTATCAATATTTTTTATGCTAAGTCAACCCCTAAACGTCCTTTACAAGAATTTCAACTCGGCACTTTAGGTGTATCGCCCATCAATCCTCCATTAGTTATTCCGCCTAATAAAATTTCAACATATACATCTTCGTATACAGTACCTCAAGATATTTCTATTTTGACAATTAACCCTCATATGCATTTATTAGGAAAAAGTTTTTGGGCCTATGCATTAACACCAGCTAAGGATACAATTCGATTGATTCGAATTCCAAAATGGGATTTCAATTGGCAAAATTTTTATACCTACAAGCATATGTTGAAAATACCCGCGGGTTCAACTATTTATATTGAAGGTGTTTTTGATAATACAGCCGACAACCCATATAATCCAAACCATCCTCCAAAGGAAGTAAGAGATAATAATGGTAGTATGCGAACAACTGATGAAATGTTTCAGTTTATCATTACCTATTTGCCTTATGAAGAGGGCGATGAAAATATAAGTTTAGAATAATTTCTGCTTATCTCAAAAAGTTGATCAAATGAAAATTCCATAATTAGAAATATGGATGCTGTTCATATTTTGAGATATTATTCTCACAGATTACTCAAATATCACAGAAAAATGCAAACACAAAAATTATTTCGAATTAATATCTATGCTAGAACAATTGAATTAATTTGTTTGGCAATACTCTATTCAATTCCTCCTGAAAGATTTCAAGATAATACCGACAACATTTATTAATTGGTTCATTAAACATACATCGGCATAATACCATCAAGCATTTTCAAATTTGCTAAAGACTAGTTTAAAAAGCTGATGGTATAAGATTTGAACCAAAATGCATTCATAATTGTATTGTCTGTGTTATCTGACTAATCTGTGAGATAAAATTAAGCACAAATATAAAAATGATTAATTCCTTTTTACTCATAAAGGCCAAGTTGAAATGTTGCAGTTTAGGGGATTATCAAAGCATGATTTTAATATGTGTCAGAAAGAAAATAAAAACCTTGCAAACTACAACCTGAACTGACAAGTATAATCTAATCTTCAAGTTTCAACAAAATCAAACTCTGATTTAAGTTGAAATAATTGTTATACATCAATAAATATTTCATTTTCATATCCGGCGATTTTGCTTGTTCTTTCGGATGAAGAACATAGTCAGGTATTGTTTGATTCAACAAAATTTGAGAAGCTAGCCAAGTACCAAAAGAAGTGGCCGTATCATACTCGCCACAAAGATGTTTGAAATATAAAAATTGAGTATTTGAAAACGACAACTTAAAATTTTGATATTCTTGTTTGCAATTCGCATCCCCATTTTCACCCAATAGCACTAAATCGATATCATCAATTTTTAAATCTAATCTAGAAAGCATATGATTCAAAGCGAATTGAACATCTGCTTCTGATGGTCGATACAAGGGTATCACCGATTGAATTGAAACTACTTTATGTTGAGGTTTTATTTTACTTAA
>DAOOQH010000214.1:0-5972 GCA_035388625.1 Chitinophagaceae bacterium
ATAATAATAATAATAGAGGGTTATTAAGATATTTTACTTCTCTTCATCCAAAGGGATTCTGTGCTATCTGTGAGACAATGGCTATCTGAAATATCAACGAGAGTTAATTCTATTTGACTCACTAAAGAAGAATTAAAATGGTGCACAATAACTGTTTCTATAAAATCGTGTTTATAAACATCGCCTAAAATATTAAAGACCATGAGCGTTAACCCATGGTCTTTAATCAAACAAAAAACAGATTCTTAGAATATTATTTTGTAGCGTTCAAACTCAATAACATTTTAACTTCTGGATAAATGAATTTGTCTTTTAACGACTTATCATTTCCATAATGTAAACCCCATTGTGTTCTATCGATATTAAAATTAGCTGTTGCTACTAAACCTGTTTCAGTAATAGTAACATTCGCTGGGAAGGTTACATTTTTAGTGCTATCTTTCATTGTAAGATTGCCGCTAATTCTATGTGTACCTGTGCTATCATTGGTTAAAGCTTCGCATGAAGTAATTTCAAATTTAGAAGTTGGATATTTTGTTGCGTCAAAAAAATCAGGAGATAATAAATGACCCACTAGTTTGTATGAATAGTTTGTATCAGCATCTTTGATTTCCATTTTACTCATATCAATGGTAAATGAACCGCTAGTAATATTACCATTATCAACAGTTAATGTTCCATTACTTAAATGCATTAAACCTGTATGCGTACCAACTGGTTTCGTACCAATAAAAGTTACATTACTTGTTGCTACATCAACATTATAGGTTGTTCCTGTTGTTGCTGTGCTTGCTTCTTTTTTTTCAGTTGCATTAGTTGTTTCTCCTTCTGGTGCGTTTTGACATGAAGCCATAAAAGAAAGAAGGGCGAGAGAATAAATTATTTTTTTCATTTTTTAAATTTTTTGCAATGATAGTCAAATTTTTCAAATTATGTGTTATAACATTTAATGTTTGTTCATTGTTAACAAATTATCATATCTTATTGGGAAATTTATTTCTTTGGAAACTATCTTTGCACCCTAATTATTTAATTTTATGCAAGAAACTGGAATAAAAAACCCCTCCATCAAGTTAGCGGAATTAGGAATTTCTCCCTCTAAAGTTAATTGGAATTTGAGTGTTGAAGAATTGTCAAATCAAACAGTGGCGCTTGGTCAAGGTACTATAACCGACACAGGTGCTTTAGCTGTTAATACGGGTAAATTTACTGGCCGTTCGCCAAAAGACAAACTCACCGTGAAGGACAGTATCACTGAAAACAGTGTTGATTGGAGCGATATAAATATTGCAATTTCTCCTGAACATTTCGATAAAATTTATACAGATATTACTGCTTATCTGAATAACAAAGAAATTTGGGCTCGCGATGCGTATGCATGTGCAGATCCAAAGCATCGTTTAAATATTTTAGTAATTAATGAAGCGCCTTGGGCAAACCTGTTCTGTAATGATTTATTCTTACGTCCTACAACAGATGAAATTCAAACTCAAATACCTGAATGGACTATCATTCAAGCACCAGGTTTTGAGGCTACACCATCTATTCATGGTACACGTCAAGGAAATTTTACAGTGGTTAATTTCACAAAAAAAATGATTCTTATTGGAGGTTCGGCTTATACAGGCGAAATGAAAAAAGGAATTTTTGGTGTTTTAAACTATGTTCTTCCTCATCAAAAAGGTGTTTTAAGTATGCACTGCTCGGCCAATGAAGGTCAAGATGGCGATGTAGCTTTATTTTTTGGATTGAGTGGAACAGGTAAAACTACATTGAGTGCTGATCCAAATCGCAAGTTGATTGGTGATGATGAACATGGCTGGGATCAAGGTTCAGTCTTTAATTTTGAAGGTGGATGCTATGCAAAATGTATTGACCTAACAGAAGAAAAAGAACCTCAAATTTTTGCGGCAATTAAACCAGGCGCATTAGTTGAAAACACAAATTATATAGCTGGAACTAACACAGTTGATTTTGCAGATTCTAGTATTACCGAAAATACACGTGTTGCTTACCCAATCGATCATATTTCAAATGCAAAAGAACCAAGTGTTGGTGGCGATCCTAAAAATATTTTCTTTCTAACTTGTGATGCTTATGGTATTTTACCTCCAATTTCACGTTTAAATAAAGGTCAAGCGATGTATAGCTTTATTAGTGGTTATACTGCAAAAGTAGCTGGTACAGAAGTCGGTGTAACTGAACCTCAAGCAACATTTAGTGCTTGTTTCGGACGCGCATTTTTACCTTTACATCCTACAAAATACGCTGAACTTTTAGGTAAAAAATTAGAAGAGCAACCTAATGTAAAAGTTTGGTTGATTAACACAGGTTGGAGCGGAGGACCTTATGGTGTCGGCAACCGTATGAAATTGAGTTATACAAGAGCCATGATAACAGCTGCTATGAATGGTGAATTAGATAATGTTGAATATATTCCGCATTCAGTATTTGGATTTAATATTCCAACTACTTGTCCAAACGTGCCTTCTGAATTATTAATTCCAGAAAGTACTTGGGCAGATAAAGATGAATACAATAAAAAAGCGTATGAATTAGGTTCAATGTTCGTGAAGAATTTTGAAAAATATGCCGCACAAGCGAATGAAGAAATTTTAGCCGCTGCACCTAAAATTTTAGAAAACGCATAATACAAGATAAATTTTATATAAAGGGATACAGTGATGTGTCCCTTTTTTTATTTTAAACAATTGAAATGGCTTGCATCTATCACATCTATTTTCAATGTTTCAAATTAAGCATTTGGTATAACAGTTTTTACATGTAGATTTGCAGCAATTAAAAAAGGAAGACAACCCTCGATGTATACCATAAATTTTAAATTTGAACAAAAAGGTCTTGAACCAATAACCATTGAAAATTGTGCAATTGATGATAGCATTTTAGAAGTTGCCCTTAAAAATGATATTCGTATACATCATAATTGTGGTGGGGTTTGTGCATGCAGCACATGCCATATTTATATCGATAGCAATTCAGAATGTATTGAAGTTCTTTCAGACAAAGAAGAAGATTTTATTGATCGTGCCCGAAATCCAAGAATTAATTCTCGACTGGGATGCCAATGCGTATTGCTTGAAGGCTCAGGTACTATTGATATTACAGTGCCAGACCAAAGTCTCATTCATGGTGAATAAACAAAATTAATTTAGCTAAATCAAACATCATATGTCATACGAACCACCCATTCATTGGAACGATTACGAAGATATTGCCATCAAACTTTACGAACGATTTGGTGATGAATTTAACGAATCAAAAATTTACCGCATTCGATTCACTGAACTACTCGAATGGGTATTGGCCATTGAAGGTTTTGTGGGCAAAAGAGAAGAGAGTAATGAAGGTCATCTCGAAATGATACAAAGTACTTGGGTATATGAATGGCGTGACAATCAGAAATAATTAATTTTCAAACATTTTTCAATTTAGAGTAGCAGTTTTAAGACCTTGATGTATTATCTTGTGTTGAAAACTATATAGAAATATTCATTTTAATTATACATGGCAAATATTTTAGTAATTGATGACGAAAAAAGTATTCGAAAAGCCTTACTCGAAATACTGATCACCGAAGGTTATCAAGTTGAAGAGGCAGTAGATGGCAAAGAAGGATATAATTTAATTAAAGCCAAAAACTACGACCTTGTATTGAGCGATATTTGGATGCCCAAAATGAGTGGTATCGAAATGCTCGACAAGCTTCATGGTGAAGGAATTGATTTACCTATTATTATGATTTCAGGTGGAGCAAGTAATGATGATGCTGTTGATGCTGTTAAAAAAGGTGCTTTTGATTTCATCTCTAAGCCACCCGATTTAAATCGTCTTTTAATTACTGTTCGAAATGCACTTGATAAAGGTAGTCTGGTTACAGAAACTAAAAAACTTCAAGCGAAAGTAAACGGTGTACAAGAAATTTTAGGTGAAAGTCCTTCAGTAGTAGCCATTAGAGATACCATTGATCGTGTTGCACCCACTGAAGCACGTGTTCTAGTAACAGGTGATAATGGTAGTGGAAAAGAATTGGTTGCTCGATGGATTCATGAAAAAAGTAATCGAAATACGAAACCGCTTATTGAAGTAAATTGTGCCGCTATTCCAACAGAACTTATTGAAAGCGAACTTTTTGGTCATGAAAAAGGATCTTTTACTTCAGCAGTGAAACAAAGAATTGGAAAGTTTGAACAGGCAGATGGTGGTACCCTCTTCTTAGATGAAATTGGCGATATGAGTCTTTCGGCGCAAGCAAAAGTTTTACGAGCTCTGCAAGAAGGAAAAATTACACGTGTAGGCGGTGAAAAAGAAATTGATGTAAATGTTCGAGTTATAACAGCCACAAATAAAGATCTTCAGAAAGAAATTGAGCAAAACAATTTCAGAATGGATTTATTTCATCGATTGAACGTAATCACTATTCATGTACCATCGCTCAATCAACGTAAAGACGATATACCCATCTTATGCAATTATTTTATCTCGCAAATTTGCAATGAGTATAAAATTAAAACAAAAGAAATTGAGCCTGAAGCTATTAGAAAATTAGTTGAACATAATTGGACTGGTAATATACGAGAACTCCGAAATGTAATTGAAAGACTAATTATCCTCTCTGATTCTGTTATTACAAAATCAGATATTGAAAAATTTGTCATCCCTTTAAAATAAAATTATGGCACAATATTCAATGAGTGAAGCTATCAATAAAATGCTTCAGGATAGCCATTGGAAATACCGCTATCAGGTCACAAAACTTAAAGAGGATTGGGAATTACTAATGGGTAAAACTGTTGCTAAACATACTGACGACTTGAAAATCAGAGATGGAAAACTCTATATTTATACAACCATTGCCCCACTCAAAAATGAGCTTTCTTTTAATAAACATCTGTTAGTTGCAAAAATAAACCAACATTTCGGTGAAGTATTTATTAAAGATATCGTAGTAGTTTAAGTAATTTAAAAAAATAAATCTTTACTCTACGAATTCATTGCTTCAATAATTGGTATAAAAGTTTCTGCTTTTAATGCTGCGCCACCAATGAGTCCGCCATCAACATCTTCACAATCAAATAATTCTTTTGCATTACTAGCGTTGCAACTACCTCCATACAAGATTGAAATTTCGTTTGCCGTTTCTTTACCATATTTTCCAACAAGCAAACTTCTTATATAGGCATGCATGTCTTGCGCTTGCGCAGTTGAGGCTGTAACACCTGTACCTATTGCCCATATTGGTTCGTAGGCAATTGAAATATGACCTTTTAGTTGATCAGCTGTTAGATGAAATAAACTTTCGTTCAATTGGGTTTCAACATAAGTATTTTGTTGATTGGTTTCTCTAATTGATAGTGGTTCGCCACAACAAAAAAGGATATGCATTTGATTAGCAATTAAAAAATCAACTTTACTTTTCAATAATTCATTACTTTCATTGAAATATTGACGTCTCTCTGAATGTCCAATAATGACTGTATCAGCACCCACTTCTTTCAACATCGAAACTGAAATTTCACCAGTATAGGCACCTGATGCATGATCGTTACAATTTTGTGCACCTGCATGAAGTGCATCATGATTGGCTGACTTTAATATATTTGAAATTCGCTCAATATGTATAAAAGGACTACAAAATATAACCTGATTAGGCTCACTTACTGATGGTAATTTTGCAATAATATCTTTTACTAAACTTTCGCCTTCAACCAAAGAGAGGTTCATTTTCCAATTACCTGCAACAATTTTCTTTCGCATATACAATCATTAAATTTTAAAAATATTCACTTAATTACCTCACTGCTTTTTATTTAGCAGAATCAGATGTAGATGTACTTTCCTTTTTTGGCATTTTTACACCTTCACTATTCATACCCTCAATTACATCTTTGGTTAGATCTAAATCTTTATTTGCATATAAAAGATTTAACATCAAAAACATAATTATTAATAAT
>DAOOQH010000215.1:0-5937 GCA_035388625.1 Chitinophagaceae bacterium
TAGTTCCGTTACTACCTGAAATATCGCCACCTGAAGCAACCGTTGATTGTTGGGCTTTTAAGGAATAAAAACTACATGTCAATAAAAGAAGAATGACTTCTGAGAAGAATATGCTTTTCATTGGATGGTCGATTTTGGTTAAAAGAATCTGTTTAATTGCAATCCTAGTTAAAGATAAAAAAATATTTGGTTAATCAATACAATTTATGATATAAATATAAATATGTATTCATTTATTAATAAACAGATAGAGGTAAGCCGTTATTAAAATACTTATTAAACGCATAACAAACTGAATTAAATTAAGCTTGAATAAATTTATTAACCCAGATTCAGCATTAGAAATGCCGAAACGATAAAGGAATTGTAATTCAACCTTTTACAAAGCTTGAAACAATTCCTAAATGGGGGTAAATCCAACTCTTGCATTAGCATTTTCCTTTGTCAAATGCTAATGCGTTAGTTGGGATTAAAATATAAATTCAGATTGTCATCATTGTGTCAAAAGAAATATCTTATCTAACTTGAGAAAAATTATTGAAGTCTATATAAAAAAATGAAAATGAAAAAAATTTACCTATCTCTTATTACTCTTTTTACTTTTAGCTTGGCTAAATCTCAATCAACTACTGTTAATATTGGAAACAGCGTTGGTATGTTTGATAGCACGTTTGTGATTTCTGGAGGATCCAATATCACATTGAACAATTCAAATCATCCAGGTGCCGGACCCTATACGAATGCTGAAATTCTTGTTTGCGAAGGTGGTGTATTAACCTACGATTTTATGATGGGTACAAGTAGTGAAGTCACTTTTTATTTAGACCATCATGCTACACTCATTTTTCCATTGGGCAGCGATGGTTCTATTGCGAATTTCTATGTGAAAAGTAATGCTACTATTCAGGTGCCGAGTACAATTAGTATTTATGCCAAAATGAAACGCGAGGTTGGTGCTAATTTGCCAAGTGCAGGAATTTCATATTTTTCAGATTCCTTATTTTCGAATATCAATTTTACATTTAGTGGGTGGACAAATCCTTGCCTACCCTCCAGTATAAACTCTATTGCCTCAACCAATGAAGAGGTTGAATTTCAAAATCCTGTGAACAATAAATTATGTCTTCTTTCAAATAGTTATTCTCAACAAACTGTCATCCATTTTTATAATATGTTAGGACAACAGGTTTGCCAAGCTAAATTAAAACCATATCAAAAAGAAATTGATATCGAATTGCCTAAAGGTTTGATCACTTATTCAATCAGAAATGAAAATCAAATTTTACAAAAAGGTAAATTGATAAATAATTAGAATTAGAGCTTATGCTAAAAATCTAGAATTAGTTACTTTCTGTGAAGTATTGTAATGTTATTTTTTGAATCCTATTTTGTCTCTCTCCTCCCATTTCCTTTGTGCCGCCTTTTCATCTAATAAATTTTCCATGGCATCATAAATTTCGGACAGTTGTATATCATATCCACCAATCTTTTCCCTGATTTCTCTTAGTTGCTCTTTCAGATCACTTTGTCGTAGTAGTATTTTCCTCACTTCAACAAAGGCTCTCATAATGGCAATATTCATAATTATTGCACGATCTGAATTAAGGACACCGCTTAACATAGCAACACCTTGTTCGGTGAAGGCATAGGGAGTAATACTTGTATTCCGTTTGTTTTGGGATGCGGTCACAATTTGTGACCTTAAAGAAATCGAGTCTTCGGATGCAGTCACAATTTGTGACCGGATAGATTGCCATTCTGCAAGTGTAAGCCTAAACATAAAATCCAGAGGGAACCTTTTTATATTACGCTTAACCGCTTGGTTTAGCACTTTAGTAGGAACTTCGTAAAGGGCCGCTATATCAAAGTCTAACATAACCCTTTCTCCTCTTAATTCATAAATTCTGTTTTGTATTGATTGTATGATATGCATAAGTATTTGTCTGACTATTCATTGCAAATATTATGATTGAAATCGAATTATTTTGTCACAAAATTTTAGTAATTCCAACAGCTTTTTATTTTCTTTTTCTTTTTGATGTCGGATCCACAATATTGGGATCCTTTTCAATTAAAAATTGAATAGGAATTGAATAACGGGAATTTACAGGCTGACCATTTATTTTTCCAGGAACCCATCTTGGCATTGATTGTATTACTTTAATTGCCTGCTCATTACAACCGCCTTCTAATCCTCGTACAATTTTTACATTCACAATTTCTCCATCTTTTTTAACGGTAAAAGAACAAATTACTTTTCCTTGAATATTATAATGCCTCGCTTCAGCCGGATACTTTATATTATTCACAATGAACTTAATCATTGAATCTTCACCCCCAGGAAATTGAGCTTCCTGTTCTACAAAATCAAAGACTTCTTCGTTTTTTATCATAGAATCTAAATCTTTATTTTGGGCCTTTAAAGTAAGACCATGCATTATCATGATTACGAAAATTATAAATGTTTGTTTCATAAGTTTGAATTAATTAAATAAAAGTAACTGAAATATTTAATTTCCTCCAAGAATAAAAACCGAACAGTTATTATTATGAAGTTTTTAAATTTTAAAAATTTAATGCGTATATAATTATATTTATTAAATATTAGTGCCATCAAATTCAACCAAGTAAAATGAATTAATAAAACCTATAATTTCGACTATACTCAACATGTACTGACAGAAATAATCAAAAAAATTTTGATTTACAAATTATCGGAAGCTAACTAAACAACAAAACCCTTGTGAAAGGGTTTTGATAAAAATTTATATTGGAAATCGAATGCCTTACTTTCCATGACATTGCTTGTATTTTTTACCGCTACCACAAGGGCATGGATCGTTACGACCAATTTTAGGATCAAGGTTACGTATTGGTGATTGTTTCACTGGTGGTGCTGTTGAAGTAGAGGTATACATATCTCTTTGATTTGCACCATAGTCTTCGCCTGCCTCATCTATCTCTTCCTTGTTTGCACGCATTTTACTCATATCCGTTTTTTCTAATTCGGCTTGATGAATATCTTGCTCTTGTTGCATCGGTATACCACTGCGCATTAAAAATGAAACGATATGTTTGTTTGTCGCCCCTATCATTGTTTTAAACAAATTGAAGGCTTCAAATTTATAAATCAATAAAGGATCTTTCTGCTCATAACTCGCTAACTGAACACTCTGTTTCATCTCATCCATTTGACGTAAATGGTTTTTCCATGCTTCATCAATTAAGGCCAAAGTAATTTGACGTTCTAAAGCACCAATCAATTCCTTACCGCCTGAAGCAATGGTCTTTTTTAAATCTGTTACAATTTGAACACCACGTATTCCATCGGTAAATGGTACTGCTATATTTTCAATACGATCGCCATTTTGATCATAAATATTTTGCAAAACTGGCGCTGTTTGCTCGCATAAGAAATTTGTTTTACGCTGATAGCTTTCATTCAATTGTTGATACAATTTTTCTGCCATCATATTCACATCCATTTTCAAAAATTCTTGTTCAGTAATTGATGTTTCAAATGCAAAATCACGCAGTACTTCAATTTTAAACTCTTCGTAGTTTCTGTTCTTATCAAACTGAGTGGCAACCACATTACAACTATCATAAAAAGCATTATCTAAATCAAGCGCCAAACGCTCGCCAAATAAGGCATTTCTACGACGAGTATAAATTACTTCACGTTGCGAGTTCATTACATCATCATATTCAAGTAAACGCTTACGAATACCAAAATTATTTTCTTCTACTTTCTTTTGTGCTCGCTCAATTGATTTTGATATCATACTGTGTTGAATCACATCGCCATCTTTATGACCTAGCTTATCCATCCAACCACTTAATTTATCTGATCCAAAAAGACGCATTAAATCATCTTCTAATGAAACAAAAAACATTGAACTTCCTGGATCTCCTTGTCGACCTGCACGTCCACGTAATTGTCTATCAACACGTCGACTTTCATGACGTTCAGTTCCAAGAATAGCTAACCCGCCAGCCTCTTTAACACCTGGTCCAAGCTTAATATCTGTACCCCGACCGGCCATATTGGTTGCAATAGTAACTGCCCCTGCTAAACCTGCTTCGGCAACCACTTGCGCTTCACGCGAGTGTTGTTTCGCATTCAATACATTATGTTGTACTTTATCGAATGTAAGCATCTTACTCAGCAATTCTGAAACCTCTACCGAAGTTGTACCAACTAACACTGGACGACCTTCTTGTTGTAATTTTTTGACAGCTTCAATAACAGCTCTATATTTTTCACGTTTCGTTTTATAAACAAGATCTTCATCATCTTTACGAATCACATTCACATTCGTAGGGATGGTGGTTACTTCTAATTTATAAATCGAATAAAACTCACCGGCTTCTGTTTCGGCAGTACCCGTCATACCCGCTAGTTTATGATACATCCGGAAATAATTCTGAAGGGTAACCGTTGCAAAGGTTTGAGTAGCGGCTTCCACATCAACATTTTCTTTAGCTTCTAAGGCTTGATGTAAACCATCACTATATCGTCGACCATCTAAAATACGCCCAGTTTGTTCATCAACAATTTTTACTTTACCATCCATCACCACATACTCTTTATCTTTATCGAACAAAGTATATGCTTTTAATAATTGTTGTATTGTATGTATTCTATCAGCTTTTACGGAATAGTCTTGTAAAAATGCATCTTTCATTTTTACTTTTTCTTCAGCAGGCATGCCACTCTTTTCAATTTCTGAAAGTCCAACGGCGATATCAGGCATCACAAAAAAGTTTGGATCTTCGGCGGTTCCAGTAAGTAATGCAATACCTTGACCTGTTAAATCAACTTGATTGTTTTTTTCATCGATGGTGAAATACAATTCCTTATCTACCTTAGGCATATTTTTTTGCTGATCGGCCAGATAATAATTCTCGGTTTTTTGCAATACTTGGCGTATCCCTACTTCACTCAAATACTTGATGGTTGCTGTATTTTTTGGCAAACCACGATGGGCTCTTAACAAGGCTAATCCTCCTCCTTCTTTATCATCATTCCCTTCACTTATTAATTTTTTTGCTTCTAGTAAAAACGCATTTACAACCTTACGTTGCACCTCAACCAATTTTTCGATACGAGGTTTTAAAAGGTGAAACTCTTGATCATCACCTTTTGGCACTGGCCCTGAAATAATTAAAGGAGTTCGCGCATCATCAATTAAAACACTATCTACCTCATCGACCATTGCAAAATGCAATTTTCGTTGCACCATTTCTTCAGGATTATGCACCATATTATCACGCAAATAATCGAAACCAAATTCATTATTGGTTCCGTAGGTAATATCTGCTAAATAAGCATTTCTGCGTTCGGCCGAATTAGGTTGGTGTTTATCGATACAATCTACAGTTAATCCAAGCCATTCAAATAAAGTACCATTCCATTCACTATCACGTTTGGCGAGATAATCATTTACAGTTACAATATGAACACCTTCGCCTGCCAACCCATTCAAATATGCTGGCAACGTAGATACTAAGGTTTTACCTTCACCAGTTGCCATTTCCGAAATCTTACCTTCATGTAAATTATATCCTCCAATTAGTTGCACATCATAATGCACCATATTCCATGTAACCTGCCCACCTCCAGCGGTCCAAGTATTATTAAATATCGATTCATCGCCTTCAATGGTTACATAATCCTTTTTAACGGCTAAAGCTCTATCTAAATCAGTTGCAGTGCTTCTTAATTGGGTATTTTCTTTAAATCTACGTGAGGCATCTTTTACAATGGCAAATGCTTCTGGTAAAATTTGTAATAGCACTTCTTCAAGTTGCTTATCTTTTTCTTTTACTAACTCATGAATTGATTTATACATGGTGCTTTTAACATGAATATCAGCTGTTGTTTCAGCTTCTTCTCGTAGCGACTTTATTTGTTGTGAAATATCGGCAACATGC
>DAOOQH010000216.1:0-5847 GCA_035388625.1 Chitinophagaceae bacterium
GATTTCAATATTATTTAAATCAAGTAAATCTATATTTTCATCTTGATTGATATCACCAGAAAATAAAGCCCATACTCCGTTCTCTACTTCATTTTGATTTGCACCATAAGCCTTATTTGCTGCCGTTGTAAAATCGTAATAAGTCGGTGTTCCGGTATTCATGGGGATAGGATTCGCGCTCCAAGTCTCAATTGCATTTCGATGTTTAATTACGATAAAATAATTGCCATTCATTGGAGGAAATATACATTCTGCTGAGCCATCAGTTTTTAGTCGAGCCACTGTGGCTACTGCGATATTATACGGTGAGTTAGCAAAACGTAATTCTACTTCAATATCATCTACATCATTGAGTAAGGGTGTTGGTGAATAATTTTGATTATTCATTGCACTAGTCATTGTGCCAATTCCTTGAAAATATCCTTCAATAAATAGTTTTAGATTTAATATAGATTGTGTTGGGACATCAACAAATGGCAAACACGAATTATCAAGTAGCGCTTTGTATTTTGGTGTGCCTGAAGTACTATAAGGCGGTGGTGTATACATGTCAGCTAAATGTCCCCATGAACCATAAACACTTTCTTGTGTGCCTGATAATGTAAAGGCCATCGCAAGTTTATTGCCAATATTTCTGATACTATCAAGTACATTATCATATAATGTATACATACTTGGTAAATATTGTGCATCATACATGGCTTGTTGATAGGTGTGAAATTGAAAATCAGAATAATGTTGTCCGCCTTCATAACTATTGACTTCCTTTCCATAAATTTTGATATTTCTATAATCTTGCTTCACAAGTTGAAACCAACCATTCGTTCCAAAAAAGGCGTTTCGTGCATTTAAATTCACATCGTTTCCTGTTGAATTTGCATTTAGTAAAGGGTTGCCTGTATTTGAATGATCTAATCCAAAATAATAAGTAAGCGATCCAATATCCCATAAATGTTGCGGAACTTGCGCGAGAATTTCGGTGTTTAAAAAAGTATTGCCACCTTGTAAACCTAATACTCTCTGTAAACGCGATGTTTGACCCGTAAATACATTGGTCCATATTTGAAATACATTTTTTGCTTTTTCAGCATAGGCTCTTCCATAATTTAAATTCATTGGTCGATTGTTATTATTATAGTGTGCTTGACCAAATATCCAATTCCATACTTCATTACTATATTCTAAATAAATACGAAGGTTGGGATTTAAGTTTTGTTGAAATAGTAAAGCCATTTCAGCAATATAATTGCTATCAGCTTCATGAGGAACGCAAATCCAAATATCTTTTTGAGTAAGGTTAGCTAATTCAATCATACGTTCATAGGGTACCCCACGATTGGTTCCGTAAGTGCGCATTGAATTCGTAGCTCGTTGGCTCCAAGTTGTATGAGGGCTACTATTTGTAACACCCCAATCCATAAATCGTATGGCCTTAAAGGGTGAAAGTCTGCTCAGAAACGTTGTATTAAAAACATGAGTAGATAGATCTAGATTTTCATCTTCTGCTTTTAATAATCTAAAGTCGCGCATATAATTTCCTGCGTCTGAAGTATTTATATTGATCCAAATATTGCCAGAAACAGCAGGTACTGTGAATAAAACTCGACCGGGTGAACTTTGGTTGATGATAACGCCATTGAAGGTAAATGTACCTTGACCCTGATATAAAAACACATATTGTTCATTTGCTTTTAAATTGCCGTTATCGGATGATATAACGTAGCGTACTTTAGTTGCTGAACTTGCAGAAGTAATTTGAGGTATGACAATCGGATAACCATTGGAATCTAAGTTTAATTCATTTTCAACATTGGTATTCCAACATGAACAGGCATCATCAAAGGTAGTTATTTCACCTCGTACATGTTTGTATCTATTTATAAATGCATGTTCCCAACTCCAATCAGCCAAACCATTTACATTTACACCAATAGCCATACTGCATTGGTTAGATTGCCAACCTAGACATGTTGTTGAATCAACTGTAATGGTGATTTCAAAAGAGTCAATACATCCGTTTGCATCAGATACTTGAAGATGATAATTGTCGGCTGCAAGATTATGGAATTGATTATAATTAATAGGACTAATATTAACACCATTTGAATTTTGTAATGTAAAATTTGGATTGATTGCGATACCAGTGTTTAATTGAATAATACCATTATTTTGATTGCAACTCGCCTCTTGCAAATTAGTTACAGAGGCTTGGCATGGAAATGAATTTGTTCCTGGTGTAAGTAAGGTTAGCGTTTGATAAGAACTATGTTGTTGATTTGAAGGGTCACTAACAGAAAGACTAATATTTAATTGACCTACCAAACCTGATGAGAATAAATGTGATACAGTTGCAGGTCCTGTTATAGTTGGCGTGCCATCTCCAAAATTCCAAGAGTAAATTAAAGGCAGTCCTTCTGGATCGTAGGAGGCTGTGCCAGTAAAATTCACAGTGATAGGAGAGGACCCAATATTTGATGACATAGTGAAACTACTGACAGGTGGTAAATTCAAAACTATTGAGCTATCTGGTGCAGCGATCGCATAGGTTGATGCAAATCGCAATTCATCTAGTTTGCCATTATTGGTTTGATTGCCTAAATAAATTCCAAGACTACGAAATTGAATGGGGTTTTGGCTAATTGCAGAGATTGAAGTTGTGGAAGGTATGCCAGTATTTCCTAAACTGGTTGGATTAATATATAAATCGAAGATTGTATTTGATGTATTGAAGCTTATTCTTAGAACAAAAAAAGTAGTTTGTTGATTTACTATGGGAATACTACTTTGGTAAACACTATCGCCAATTTGTAAACTCCAATAACGGATGCCTCCATTATTTGAAGCTGTGCCAAAATATCCAATCGAAACTTTTTCGTTTGTGCAACTTGAGCACCAATCAACATTGCTATTATGTAAACTTAAATACACTTCTTCATTATTGGATTGTGATTTTTGTAATAAAAAAGATGTATAAAGTGTAGTGCCATATTCACTTCCAATATTTCCAGCATTAATATAGTTTTGAAAAGCACCATTGTTTTGGTTGTCTAAATACCTGCCTGCTTGTACCCAACTATAACCTCCTTTTATACATCCACCTGTAGTTTGTAAAGATGAATAATTGAGTCCAATACTATCAAATAGATACCCAGTATTATTTCCACCTTGTACATTCCAAGCGGAAGCCCAGCCACTGCCACCTGAAGAAACATGTAAATTAGTTTCATGTGCACCTGTTAGTGGATCATAAGCTAAATAGGTCGATTGTGATTTGCTTATCATATGAAGTAAGCAAAGAAGAGAGAATAAGGAAAATGTTTTCATGTATTCAAAAGTTTTAATGCTGAAAATATTTTTCTATTCTAAAATGGATACGAGTGAGTGTCGAATGATTTCAAAAATTAGTCAAAATATTTATGTCAACAAAAGTAATGAGAATTGGAATGATTAACTCTTGCTTCATAAATAAATATGACTCTAAAATTTGCTTGCTAGAAAAAACATGATTAGGGTCCCCGAAACCTAGCAATAAGGTAAGTGGAATAGTAATCGGGGGCAAAATATTTATTAAACCCAATATAAAAATAAGGGTCACCAATTGGCAACCCTTAGTAAGCTAATAAATTATTTGTTTCTTATAAACGTCTGAACTTGATTACTTGTTTTTCATTCCCATATCCTATAATCAATTGATACAAACCACTTGCAAATTCACTGATGTCAATTTGATATGATATGCCTTGATATTTGCTTTGTGATGACCAAATGGTTTTGCCTGTGATATCAATTATTCGCATACTGACATTTGCTTGAACTGGTAAGTTTTGAAGCTCAATATTTAATTGCGTGGCACTCGGATTAGGATAGAGTAAAATGGTTGTTTTATCTTTCAATACATTTAGTAAAACCACATTGCTATAGGTAAACTTGCCATCAATATCAACCATTTTTAGGCGGTAGAAATTATTACCTAAGAGAGGTGTTTTATTGGCAAACCTATATTCTTTTTCTTCCTGAGAATTTCCCGCAGCATTGGTCATGCCTAACTCTTTAAATAGTTTGGCATCTGCGCTATGTTCAATTACAAAGTGCGAAGTATTTTCTTCGGTAGATGTTTTCCAATACAAATGATGTTGCCCTTCTTTTTCTTCACCGTTAAACGATAATAATGTTACAGGTAAGGGGCCAAGAGCATACACAATGGATGCCCATCCATCACCAGGACCACCATAAAATAGGGCTTGGTCAGCAATTGATTGATAAGTTTGCATGGTCAACCCATCACCATCTCCACCGAAAAATAAAGAAGCGTCAGCCAATTGTGCATAGTTGCCCGCATGCCATCCGTCGCCATCTCCTCCGACTTGAATATTTGTAGAGGATTGCAAATAGCTAGCCTTTGCAATGCCATCACCATCTCCACCGAGTTGATTATTTACAGAGGATTGTAAATAGCTAGACCTTGCGATTCCATCGCCATCACCACCATAAAAAATGGGGTTATTAGGTGGTTGTGCATTTGCTCTATTTAATGCAAAGAACAATGCAACGAATATTATTAATTTTTTCATATTTATTATTTTAATTTGAAAAAATTATTGAGCAGTTCTTGCTCCTCTACCGCCATAAGCAACACCTCTTGTATTGTTTGTATTTGACGCTGCACTTCTTTCGGATAAGCCTAAATCGGTTCCTGCCGGAGTTATATATCCACCGCCTCTAAATGTTAAGCCAGAACCTGTAGTTGGTGCGGGCCAATTCGTTACGTTATGTGTATATGTAGTATTCAAATTTCCATCACCATGTAACCCTGTAAAGGCTCTTCCATCAGCGTATCCAGCAGCAATTGCTCTTTCATAAACATTGCCACTCATTTCAAGCACGCCATAATAACTGCCGCCAGCTTGTGTTCTATTGCTAGTAAGATTTGCTTGAGCGCCGCATCGCATAGCTCGATTAACTACATAAGCATGATTACAATTACCATTGGTAAAGAATTCACTTGCTGTGCCATCATTTTGCACACCCGTAGTTCCAACTATTGTGGTATTGCCCCAAGCATATTCATTAGGCAAAGGTGTTATGTTTGCACCTCTGCACGCTTTTTCATATTCGAATTCAGTGAAAGGACGTAAGGCACTCCAATCTAACCAACTTAATATGTCATCTGAACTCAAACTTTCTGCTGCTCTTTCAGGAAATGAAGATGTTAAATTAGGGTGAGAACCACCAAAAGCACCCGTGTTTCTTGCTGATGATGCACTAAAATCAAGTGTGTTTAAAAAATCAACATAACCTTGTTGACTAATTTCATGTTTCATGATCCAAAATGCATTGTAGCCTTTAGGGTAAGCGGCTGGTATTGAACCAGAGGACATATTATTATTTCCGTATCCAAAAATATTATTCGCTGCGAGTCCGACAGTGATTGCCGCTTCAGAAGTGATATTTAAATATGTATCTGTAGCACCATTTCTAAATCGATTTGTTTCAGAGCCACCACTACCCAAGTAAAAAGCGCCTTGAGGAATATAAACCATTTCAACAGCAAAAACTCTCACCTCGACACTGTCATTATCTAACACCCCATCAACTCCATAGTTCCAACGTAGTTTATTATCAGTCCAGTTAACTGTTCCGAAGCCATCTGCATTTCTATACATCCAAACGCCTTTTCCATCGGTTGGTGTTTGAATTGTGCTGCCACCTGCCTGTGTATGTCCGCATGCTGCTGCAGTGCCAGTTGATGCATAGTTAATGGTTGCATGTTGCCAAAGAGAAGTATTGTTCTTTCTAAATTTTACAAAAATCCAAGCGCCATCGTAATTTGATTCGTTTGTGCTTGTG
>DAOOQH010000217.1:0-5835 GCA_035388625.1 Chitinophagaceae bacterium
AATTGTTAGATATAAAGTGATCATCCATATTTTTTTAACCTTGGCTTTGCTATCCGGACTATTGGCATCTTGGTGATGTTCTCCAGAGTAAAGGGCCGATTGATCTGCTTCGTAGTGACTAAATTCTGACATATAATTTTAATTTTTAAATATTCTAATTCTTGATGATTGGAGGATGATTTTTTTTAGGTAGATCTTTAATTATAATAAATAAAAACAAGTGAATACAAATACCCAAACTAAATCTACAAAGTGCCAATAAAGACCAACTTTTTCAACCATTTCATAATGACCTCTTTTTTCATAAGTGCCATTAATCGTGTTTAATAATATAATGATATTCAATACAACGCCTGAGGCAACGTGTGCACCATGAAAACCTGTGATTGTAAAGAAGAAATTAAAGAACTTATGAGCAGCATCTGCACCACCTGAGGCAAATAAAACTGGGTCAACATCATGTCTAAAAAAATGAGGTAACGACTCAGCACCTGCACCGTTTCTGAACGCACCCCACCATGCATTATGATGATGTAAATGCATCCACTCCCAAGCCTGGCAACTTAAGAAAGCGATTCCACCAATGATGGTCCATACCATCCATTTAATTACGCCATTTTTATCTCTACAATGACCTGCATGCACTGCTAATACCATTGTTACAGAACTAATGATCAAAATAAAGGTCATTAAACTTACAAACATCAAAGGCAAATTCATGTCTCCACAAAACGGAAATGATTTAAACACAGAGTTTGCATCAGGCCAAATTGAACTGAAGAAACGTGTAGTTCCGTATGAAATTAGAAATGCGCCAAAAGTGAAAGCATCGCTCATGAGGAAATACCACATCATGATTTTACCATAACTCAAATTGAATGGACTTTGACCTCCACCCCATACTTTCTTATTGCTTTCTAGTGCTACTGTACTCATCTTGATACCAACTTTTATTTTTGATTAAATAGAAAAAAAAGAAACAAATATATCCAAAGAACATCTACAAAATGCCAATATGTACTCAAAATTTCTAGACCTGTACTACTGTATATTTTTGTTTTCTTTCTAAAATTAACTACGAAATACATAATAACCAATGCAATCACCCCTCCAAGCATATGAAGAATATGCACACCTGATATTACATAAATAAAACTTCCTGAAACACCTTCACCATTACTAGCTAAGGTAATTCCAGCTAAATGCAAATCATAAAACCCTTTAAACTGTAATAACATAAACAAAACGCCAAGCAAGGCAGTAATTGAAAGAAGTGTTTTGTAAGACTTCATACTGCGATTATTAAAAGCCTTCAAGGTTAAATGCATGGTAACACTACTTGTCAGGATAACAATGGTCGAAATCCAAAACGAGAGTGGCATCGGAAACAACATCCAATTGCCTTGGGCTTTTCGAACCAAAAAGGCACTTGTCCAACCTGCAAACATCATACAGATACTACAAATAGCAATCCATAGAAGAAGTTTGTGAGGATGAATTTTTTGACGTTGCGTAATAACTGTGTTCATTGAATTTTTCATGTTTAGGAGCTTTTTTTTCAAAAATAGCCCTAAAGCGGGGCAAATTTAATCATGAAAACCGTAGATTCATAGAAAAAACGAATAGAATTTTATAGTCTTGAGTAATTTCTTTTCAATTCTTTAAAATCACAAATTAGATTAACACAATTTAGTCTTCAAATTAAGAGATTGCTTCAATTAGCAAAATTCCCTTTTAAGCTTGGGTATTGAGTTTCTGACATCTTCAAAATTTGGATTAAATTGGCTCATTGTCCTATCTTCGCCATCTTGTGAAAGAAAAACAACGCATCGCATATCATACGCTTGGCTGCAAACTAAATTTTTCAGAAACCTCTACTATTTCTAGATCATTTGAGAATGAGGGTTATATAAAAACAGAATTTAATCAAGAAGCCGATGTTTATATAATTAATACTTGTTCGGTAACTGAAAATGCCGATAAGGAATGTAAGCAATTAATAAGGCGAGTAAAAAAACAAAATCCAAATTCAACTGTTGTCATCACTGGATGTTATGCTCAACTAAAACCACAATCTATTTCAGAAATTGAAGGTGTTGATCTGGTTATAGGTGCTTCAGAAAAGTTTAATATTGCGCAACATGTTGAAACCTTTAAACAAACAGGCGAATCAAAAGTATGTAGTTGTGATATTGAAGATGTCAATGGATTTCACTCATCCTTCTCGATAAATGATCGCACACGAACATTTTTAAAAGTGCAAGATGGATGTGATTATTCATGTACCTTTTGCACCATTCCTTTGGCTCGTGGCCATAGCAGAAGCGATACCATACAAGGTGTACTTGCGAATGTAGAGGAGCTGGCAGCAACTGGAGTGAAAGAAATTGTTTTGACTGGTGTGAATTTGGGCGATTTTGGCAAAGGCTATAATGGTGCTCGACAAAGAGAAGAATCTTTTTTTGATTTAATGCAAGCTTTAGAATTACAAGCGGTAATGCCACGATTTAGGATTTCGTCGATTGAGCCTAATTTGCTTTCAAACGAGATGATAGATTTTGTAAGTCAATCAACACATTTTATGCCTCATTTTCATATCCCTTTGCAAAGCGGTAGTAATTTTATTTTGGGTGAAATGAAACGACGCTATCAACGCGAACTTTATGTTGAGCGCGTTGAAAATATAAAATCGAAAATGCCTCATGGCTGTATTGGTGTTGATGTAATTGTTGGATTTCCTGGCGAAACAGATAAAGAGTTTCAAACAACTTTCGATTTTTTACATGAACTTGACATTTCCTATTTACATGTATTTACTTATTCAGAACGTGAAAATACACCCGCATCTACAATGAAAGGCATCGTACCTCTCCCTATTCGTAAAGAAAGAAATGCGATTCTGCGTAATCTTTCAGAAAAAAAAATGAATTACTTTACTGAACAGCAGCGAGGATATTTACGACCTGTATTATTTGAACATGCCGAAAAAAATGGCACCATGGAAGGATATAGTGACAACTATATAAAAGTTTCTATCCCTTACAATCAAAATTTTGTAAACAATATTATTCCTTACAAACTATAAAAATGCAAAAGTTTCAAGTCACAATTTATTTTACATTAGATGATGAGTTTATGGAATTAGTTCCGATGCACAGGGCATATATCACTGAACTTATCGCCAATAAAATTATAGAAAATTATGCTGTTAGCATGGATTCGTATCGATCATGGATATTATTCAATGCAGAAACGAAAGAAGAGGTAATGGATTTGCTTTCTAAATCACCTCTTTTTAAATATTGGAAATTAGAAATTGACCGTTTGTTTGTTTATGATGGCATTACTTATAGATTACCTGATTTAGTTTTAAATTAATTAGCCAAAAATCATTTCTTCTTGTAAAAAATAGTTTTGATCAAAGAAAAAGTTTGATTAGTGAATTATTCCTCAAAATTTACGTACTTTGTAGTTCACTCACAGTTCAATATTTGCTTTCACTCGGCAAAATTGGATTTATTACTCACACGTCCAAACTAAAAAACTAAACCCAGCAAAAAAAAATGAAACTTTATCATGATGAAGTAGCTCGTGAATTCGAAGTCGATTCACGGCTAACCTTTCGTTATGCTATCACAAATTACGGTCGACTTATCAGTTTTTCTGATGATATTATGACTGGTCGTATGTTAAAAGGTGGCAGAGTCGAAGGCTATAATGTACTCAATTATAGAATTCGCGAAAACGGAAAAGTGCTGAATAAGCATATTTATTTAAGAAAAATTGTTGCACAACTTTTTGTACCGAATGATGACATTACTAAAGAACATGTTATTCAGCTCGATTATAATAAGTCGAACGATTATTATAAAAATTTAAAATGGGCAACCAGACAAGAAATGTTGGATCATCAAAAAAAGAATCCTTGTGTGATTGAAGGTCGCAAAAAAGTTGTTGAACACAATATCAAATCGGATGGAAGAAAGCTTCGTGTGAATGAAGTAATTTTCATTAAGAAACGCTTAGCAGATCCGAACCGAACCATTCGAATGAAGATGTTAGCAAAGCAATTCAATATTAGTGAAATGCAATTATATCGCATTAAACGAGGAGAGAATTGGGGACATATCAAAGTATAAACCTAATTATTTGATAATCGATAAACTTGAATAAATCCGGGACCTTTTTGTCTATGGATGAATTGAGTATATAAAGTTATGGGCTGTTGCAAAGCCTTTCAAACTATAATCAAAATTCAAGGTGTTTAAAACTTCTTGAAGTCTCGATTATTATAATCGTTGGATTTTGCAACAGTCTTTAATTGAAAAAGCTTAGGTAGAAATTTACCAATACATTATTTCGCCTCTAAATATACTTATCAATTACTAATGTAATAAGAACAACAGGTAAATAAACAAACGAAGCAAACATCACTTTACGTGCTTTAAGATCTGAATTATCTTTTAAAAAATTGAGTGAATTGTATAAAAACCACAAGCCTGCTAATCCCAATCCCACCACAGATATCCAACCACCCAATCCTACAACCATTGGTAAAGCACTCATAGGAATTAAAACAGCACTATATAATACACATTGAAATGCGGTGAAATATCCAACCTTTTCAACACGAGGTAACATTTTCATTCCAGCCTTTTCATAATCTTCATGACCTATCCAGGCAATAGACCAAAAATGTGGGAATTGCCAAAAAAACTGAATCAGAAATAAAGTCCAAGCAGCTAAACTCCCCATATGGTTAGTACCTGCTACCCACCCAATTAAACAAGGTAATGAACCTGGAATGGCACCAACCAAAACAGAAATAGAAGATACTTTTTTCAGTGGCGTGTACACAAAAACATATAATAAAAAAGAGAGTAGACTTAAATAAGCACTCAGAGGATTGAACTTAAAATATAAAATGGTTAAGCCTGCAATTAATGTAAGTATACAAAAAATGATGGCCTCTCCTACCTTCATTCTTGAATCAGGTAATGGGCGTGATAATGTGCGCCTCATCAATTTATCTGTATCTCTCTCAAAAATTTCGTTACCTGCATTAGCCGCGGCCGTAACTAAAATTCCTCCAACTAAAAGTAAGACTACATTAAGAAATTTAATTTCAAGTTCGGGAATTATAATATAACCTACCACACTCGAAAACACAACTAACATACTCAAATTGAGCTTCATTAATTGCTGATAATCTTTCAATTTATTTATTATCAACATGCGTGAAATTATAGTTTGTATTATTCGAAATGCGAACAAGGTTCCTGATTAACTTGTAATTACTCTATGAAGAATTATTACAAATTAATTCTATACCATTGTGTCAATACACAAATTTTAGTGCGACTCTTCACCTTCTTTCAAAGGAATATGTTGCGGGATGAAATCACCACCTTCGCCATTATCCTTGTAGTCGTAAGCCCAACGGTGAACTTCAGGAATTGGTCCATCCCAGTTACCATGTCCAGGTAAAATTGGTGTGGTCCACTCTAAAGAGTTTGCATTCCAAGGATTTTTTGTAGTTACCTTTTTACCTTTCCACACACTTACAAAATAGTTGAAAACAAATAGTAACTGAGCAAAGAAAACAATAATTGCAGCAATACTAATCATTTGATTTAACTCGCCAAATTGTTTGAAAGATTCCCATGCGCTAAAGTCGTAATATCGACGAGGCATACCTGCTACTCCTTCGTAATGCATTGGCCAAAATATCACATACGAACCGACAAACGTAATAAAGAAATGAATATATCCTAAGGTATTATTCATGAATCGACCGTACATTTTTGGAAACCAATGATAAACACCAGCAAACAT
>DAOOQH010000218.1:0-5818 GCA_035388625.1 Chitinophagaceae bacterium
GGTTTTACTGGCCCCTTTGTTCAATATACACATGCACGAATCTGTTCAATTTTACGAAAGGCCGGCGATATAAAAGAAAAACATAAAACAGAAGGTAAATTAACAGATATTGAAAAAAGTTTACTTAAAAGATTAGAGCAATATCCATCTATTATTTTACAATCAGCCAATGAGTATAATCCATCAGTAATATGTAATTATATCTATCATGTGGCAAAAGAGTTTAATGGATTTTTGGTTGATCATTCAGTATTAAAAGCGGAAAACGAGCATATAAAAAATATGAGATTACAATTGTGTTCGCTCACTAAATATGTGATAGAAAATGGATTGAATTTATTAGGAACCGAGGCCCCTGAAAGAATGTAAAACTTAATTTTCAATCTACTTTTTTACGATGCGTGTCCACGTATCATTTCTTCCTAGTAATGAGATACCAATATAACCTCTCACTTTTAATGTATTAGCATCCAATAATTCCATTTTACACGAATACTCTTTTCCATTTTTAGGATCATAGATTTTACCATGTTCCCAAATCTTATCTTCTCTACTATATTTAAATGCACTTAAATTTATGAGTCCTAAAGTAGGTGTATTTCGCTTTGATTCATCAGGATTTCGTTTGTCTAATTTAGGTTTCCCAGTTTCCTCATCGAGGGGTTCTTTTAACCATACAATTTTACCTGCATAATGTCCTGAAGTCGTTTTGTAAATTTGAATTTGACCGGTTCCTTCTCCATTTAACCAAGTACCTACTACTTTATCTGCTGCATCTTGAGCAAAACTAGTAAGGGTTATTACTATCAATACAAATACCGAAACAAATCTTTTCATCATTCAATTTTGGCGCAATATATTCTAATCCCTTGTAGAATAATTTAAAAATTTAAATTAATTAAACCCTCATAGATTGAAATAATAGCAGCTTATTACTTTAGCAATTACTTTTGTATTCATTCAAATCTATCATGATTCAGCAAATACTTAAAGATAAACCCACTAAACTATTCATCATCCTATCGGGTTTGTTTATCACAAATGCGTTGGTTGCTGAGTTTATTGGCGGTAAAATTTTTTCATTAGAAAATACATTCGGAATCAAACCCATTCTATTTTCATTATTTGGCGAAGATGGATTATCTTTTAATTTGACAGCAGGTGTATTACTTTGGCCTGTTGTATTTATTATGACAGATATTATCAACGAATATTATGGCATGCGAGGTGTTCGGTTTCTTTCGTATTTAACTGTTGTATTAATTGCCTTTTCGTTTGTAGCCGCCTATGTGGCTATTCATTTGGCTCCCGCAACTTGGTGGATCACGGTGAATACCGATAAAGGAATTCCGAATATGCAATTGGCTTATTCGCAAATCTTTGGTCAAGGAATGTGGATTATCTTTGGCTCCATTATTGCATTTTTAATTGGACAGGTTTTAGATGTTTATATTTTTCATAAAATAAAAAAAATTACGGGTGAAAAAAAGATATGGCTTCGCGCAACCGGATCAACGCTCGTTTCTCAATTCATAGATAGTTTTGTTGTAATTTTTATTGCATTCAAAATTGGTCAAGGATGGAGTTTTCCGAAAGTAATGGCAATAGTATTAGTTGGATATAGTTATAAATTGGTTGTGGCAATTTGTATCACACCTATCATTTACTTAGTTCATCATTTAATTGAAAACTATTTGGGCAAAGTAATTGCAGCAGATATGAAAGAGAGTGCTTTAAACAATTAGTATATTACTATTCTAAAATAATAAGTAGCATACTAAAAAATCGTTAGCTTTCGAGCATGTTTTTTAGTTATATATTTTAATTAATAAAATTATATCATCACAACCTTGAACTTTCTACCCCATTGTTTGATGCTTCGTTTTTAATACTCTTATTTATTTTTACTTAAATATTTTTTATATTCATTAAAGCTTATAACTTTCCGAGTAATTGTTTAACTACCGAATTTTAAATTATGAACGATCAAGTATCTATTTCTATTAAGCTTTGCAATCGAGCTTACAAAATAAAAGTGGCGGCTGAAAATGAGGCCACTGTAAGATCAACCGCACAAGCTATCAACGATAAATTAGCGGACATAAAAAAGAATTTTCCTGGCAGAGATGATGAAGATTATCTTGCTATGACCTTGATTGATTATATGACATCTGTTAAAGATGAAACTCAAAATAAATTAATTGAAGTTGATGAAATCATACATGAATTAGAAGCCATTAATAATTTATTAGACTCATGACAAATAGCGCCATCTCAGATGTATTTTCATTACTTTCTAAACTAATGGATATCCATCATGAAAATAGTTTCAAATCAAAATCTTATGCCAATGCTGCCTTTCAAATTGATCGATTGCCTCAAGAGTTAAGCACTATGCCAATTTCAAAAATTGCATCACAAAAGGGAATTGGTGAAAGCATTGCTAAAAGTGTCATTGAATTACTTGAAACAAATGAACTAACAGTATTAAAAGATTTGATTTCTAAAACGCCAGAAGGTGTGTTAGAATTAATGAAGATTAAAGGGATTGGGCCTAAAAAAATTGCGACCATATGGCATGAATTGGGTATTGAATCACCAGGAGAATTACTCTATGCTTGTAATGAAAACAGACTTATTTTATACAAAGGTTTTGGCGAAAAATCACAATTAAGTATTAAAGAATCGCTCGAATTTTATTTTAATAACCAAGATCGATTTTTATATGCATCCATTGAACCTATTGCTATTCAAATTGAAGCATTTTTAAAACGAATATTTGATGAAGATGAAGTTGCCATTACAGGTGCTTTTAGAAGACAATGCGAAATCATTGATGTCTTAGAGTTTGTAATTAAAGCACCGACCGAAATTATAATTGAAGCATTATCAAGTAATCAACTGTTTGAATTAGAAAAAGAAGAGGATGATACAATTTACTATAAGTTTCAAAATATAATTCGAATACAAATCATTAGCTGCGAAGAAGAGAATAAAAATCAAATCTTGTTTTTTACAACCAATACCCCTGAATTCAATGATGCCTTTGATACTATGTTTCCTGAATTAGATTATCAAGAATCAAATACCTTAGGCGATGAAGAAATTTTTGAAATGGCAGGCATTCAATATATTGAACCAGCATTAAGAGAAGATGCATCGATTATCAAAATTGCGCAAGAAAATGAAATACCTCAACTCATTGAAATGTCTGATATAAAAGGGGTTATTCATAATCATAGCAATTGGAGTGATGGCCAATATTCGATTGCTGAAATGGCCAATGCTTGTATTTCAAAAGGATATGAATATCTTGTAATGAGCGATCATTCGGTTAGTTCTTATTACGCCAATGGTTTACAAACTGACCGCATTTTAAAGCAGCATGATGAAATTGATATGTTGAATGATCGCTTAGCTCCATTTAAAATATTTAAGAGTATTGAATGCGATATTCTGGGCGATGGTCAACTAGATTATGATGACAATGTTTTGTCTACGTTTGATTTAGTGATTACATCTATTCATCAAAATCTTAAGATGACTGAAGAGAAAGCGATGATGCGTTTGATGGGAGCTATTACCAATCCTTTTACAAGAATTTTATGTCATCCTACGGGTCGGCTTTTGTTGAGTAGAAAAGAATATCCCATTGATTATGAAAAAGTAATTGATGCCTGTAAACAAAATAATGTTGTAATTGAGATTAATGCAAATCCACGCCGACTTGATTTAGATTGGCGTTGGGTGAAATATGCAATTGATCAGGGTGTTTTACTTTCAATTAATCCTGATGCACACACTATTGAAGGAATTGATGATATACGGTATGGAGTTTTGGTTGCCCAAAAAGGTATGATGACGGCTAAAAATAATTTGAGTTCTTTCTCTTTAAAAGAGTTTGAAGAATTTTTGACTAAGAAATATTAGTCAACAGCAAAATCCATTTTAACAGTAATCGTTGCTGTTTTATTGATGCTTGACGTATTGAATGCTCCACCATACGAATAATCTTCGTTTTCGTTTTGACCAGTTATTTGAAAAACACCCATAGTAGCCTTTCTTAGATCACCTAAATTTGATGAAGAGTTTTGAGCAATGGTTTCTGCGCGTTTTTTTCCATCTTCAGATGCTTTGGCTAATAAGCCTATTTTTAGATCCCCAAGTTTCGTAAAATAATAATTCGGGGAGGATGAAGTCAATTCAACACCTGATTGAATTAATTGTGTAATTTCTCGTGAAATCTTATCCACTTTCATTAAATCTTTTGACTCAATTGTGATTGATTCTGAAAGTTTATAACCATTAAATGTAGAGCCAGTTTGTCGTCCATTTTCGTCATAGGTGGTATTAAAAAGTTTTTCAGTATTAATTGACGATGTGGTCATTTCGGTTTTGGTTAAACCTTGTTTTTGAATATAATCCATTACAATCACCTCATCTTTTTTTAGTGCATCATAAGCCTCTTGCATATTAAAAGAAGTACGTGAAAATGATCCAGTCCATACGCTTAAATCAGAAACGAAATTGGTATCTGCAGCACCTGTAACAGAAATGATTTCAGTTTGCTTGAATTTGTAAGTGTAAGCCCCTGATAAAATAAATATACCGATAATAAAACCTATTGCCAGAATAAGGGCGATTATATTTTTTTGCATCTTGCAAAAGTAATGCAGATTCTGGAATTTGCTGAAGTGAAAATAAAAAAGAGCGACATAAAGCCGCTCTCTTTTTATATAAGTTTGAAAGATCTAGTCTTTTACAAATTTACGAGTAATTGTTCCATTGTCAGTTGTTACTTTAATAACGTAAACACCTTGAGCAAATGAAGAAACAGCAATTTTTTGACTGTCTTCTAGAACGTTTTTCAATTGAGTTGAATAAACAGTGTTACCAGCGATATCAGTTACTTCAAGAATAACATTATTAGCTGTGTTTACAAATTTCATTGAAACATTAATGAAATCAGTAGAAGGATTAGGGAATACATTCACCAATCCGATTGTTCCGTTTACAACATCTTTTGTTCCTAATGGAAGGTCGAATTGATCGCAAATTGAAGTAGAATCAGCTCCTTTAGAGAAAATATCAGCAATATCAACTTGTTGTAAAATCATGAAGTTTTGGAAATCAGGATCGTAAGTATCAAGATTTTGAAGTATAGTACCTGGTTCGATATCACCTTGATAGAAGATAGGGAATTTAGTTCCATTAATAATTTCTGGTGTTGAAACAAATGCTTCTTCAAAGTGAGCAGTTTTGCTAACGTTTACTGGGTAAGTCCAAGTATCACCATTATCTTGAGATCCTACAACTAATACATCTCTATAAGGTTGGCCTTCGATTGAAGAAGAACCAAACCAATATTGATGAACACCATCATCTACTGTTGTATCATTATCCATTACTGATGTATAGGCAATCAATACTTTTTGAGGCGCTCCAGGAACAATACTAATACTAGGTTGAGTTAATAAACCTATTGTATTATAAGCAGCATCACCATCAGGTGTTGTTGTATAAGAATCACCGAAATTCACACTATTAATTTTGTCGCAATCGTGCCAGCCATCAAAAATATCATCAACTAAAATCAATGTATCTAAAGTACTTGTTCCTTTATAATAAACCATTCTTGAAGTCAAAGCAAAGTAAGAATATCCAGCAGAAGTACCGTCTTTAATTACTCTTAAAATTGGGAAAGCGGCATGTACATCACCATTACCATCTACAACAACTGAAAAAGATCCATCAGCAGCATAAATTGTATCGATGCTTCCATCATTCCCGATATCAGTTGGGGTATTACCAGCGAAGT
>DAOOQH010000219.1:0-5800 GCA_035388625.1 Chitinophagaceae bacterium
AAGTTATAAATCTAGTCATAGAAAAAATTAATTGAGGTTTCTTAGTTTAGTCCAACTTTTTGCACTTTAAAATATCTAGTTTGTATAGTGTGCAGAAAGATCGGTAGGACAAAACTTTTAAGCATTCGCATGCCTCATTTTGAACAAAGGATATATTTAAGTTGCGAACACAGCTTCACTTTCAACATTAACTTCTGCATGAATTACAATAGAGTATTGGAACACTAACCTTTTCAATAAAATTAAGAAAGTGTGAATTATGTAATTTATATATTTTTATTAGTAACTTCTATTATATTGACTACCATAGTTTTACATATCGCAATAATTTAATTACGATTAAAAACTAATAAAATGAAAAAAGCTATCCTCTTATTTATGAACACGATGGGTCTTGCAATATTGAGTATGAATGCAGTGGCCCAAGCACCGAACTTAGGAGCCTCTGCCTCATTTGCTCTTTTTACTTCAGCAGGCGCCTTTACAAATACTGGCGCTTCCATTATCACTGGCGATATTGGAACTCATGTTGGTGCTTTAACCGGATTTCCTCCCGGCACACTAATCGGTCAAGACTTTATAGCCGATTCTATAACTACCCAAGCTGCAAATGATCTTGAATTAGCCTATGCCGATTTAGATGGCAGAACTTGTGGCATTGTGCTCGGAACCACACTAGGCAATAATCAAATACTAACGCAAAATACTTACTGCTTAGGGGCAGCCTCAACACTCAATGCAAATTTAATTCTCGATGGTTTAGGTGATCCGAATGCCTTATTTATTTTTCAAATTGATGGCGCTTTATCTACCAATTCATTATCCAATATTGTACTAATCAATGGTGCCTCCTTTACAAATGTTTATTGGCAAATTAATGGTGCTGTTGAGTTAGGCATTGGGTCTTCATTTCTTGGAAATATTCTTGCCAATGGAGCCATTAATTTGCTTGAAGGTAACACATTAATTGGCCGAGCTTTAACACGCGCTGGAGCAATTCATCTCGAAAATAATATAGTCAATACAGGAGCTACGCCGCTTCTCATTCAAATTGATCATTTAAAAGTAAGCAATCAATCGAACCAAAATCTTTTACATTGGAATACCAAATCTGAATGTATTGGTGATGTCTTTGATATTGAAGTGAGTGAGCATGGAAAACTATTTAAACAAATTGCTTCGATATCTGCAAATGGTGTCGCTTCGCAATATCAATATTCTGATACAAATCCATATCCAGGTATCAATTACTATCGTCTTAAAATGAAGGATGCCTTTGGTGGCTATATTTACTCGAACATAGTAATTGCAACTGTACAAAATAATCAACCTGATGTCAATTTCTATCCCAATCCTGTGCTCGATATTTTAAAAGTGAAGATGATATCTAATCATCAAGAACATGTATTGATACTTACAGACATGACTGGTAAACAAATTAAAACATTTATTATAAATGGAGAGACGGCTGAACTAAACTTATCGAGTTTAAGTAGAGGTATTTACTTCATAAAAGTGAATGACAATGCTGAAGCCAATTTGAAAATAAATAAACTCTAGTTAGGAGTTAAAGATGATCTCAAAAGCGCTTTAAGTAAAAGGAAGTGAAACTTTGACTTTACAGATTTGGATACCCTTGACTCAGACGAAGTAATTGAAGAAACATTCAAGTATTATCGGCGAGTTGAATTCATTTGTATTGCGGTCCTGACGCTTCGGTCAGGAATTGTAATGAAAAGCGCCCAACGTGAAGCAGTTGTGACTTGAAGCGAAAAGCGCGTGTCCCACCCATATTTAAATATCATTTTTCACTAGATGTTACTCTATCAAAGAATTCTATTTCTTTTTCAACGTTCACGCAACTTATAACGTCTTATATTTGCATGTCACATTTCATTTGTACTTGAAAAATAATTCAATGCTCATCTTGAAATTCTTGTCATCAAATCAAATTCTTATATTCGTGATTCATGAAAATAGTACAAAATAGCTTTGCTTCGTTCCTACTCCTCTTATGTTTTTTACAATCAAAAAGTCAATGCAATTTTACCATTGGTAATTTATCAGACTCAATTAATGTATGTAAAAATACCAGTATTACACTTTCACCAAGTTTAATTTCAACAGGTAGTGCCCCCACTTATTTAGATACATTGTGGTCGCCATCATTCGGTTTATCTGATCCTAATATATTAAATCCATTGATAACAGTTGGTACTACAAGTACACAATATATTTTAACAGTAACGGGCATTACTGCAACCAATTTAATTGCCAATGGCGATTTTAGTTTGGGAAATACTATTTTTTCTTCGTCCTATGTTTACGGTACGGGAGGTACTTACGGTTTGTTGTCATCCGAAGGGCAGTATGCCATTGCAGTGAATCCAAATCTTACCCATATCAATTTTGCAAATTTTGGCGACCACACAACGGGTACGGGTAATATGATGGTTGTGAATGGCTCAAGCACACCAAACGTAAATATATGGTGTCAAACCATTTCGGTAATTCCAAATACAGACTACGATTTTTCGGCATGGGGAGCAACTTGTGTAGCAAGCAATCCTGCCATTTTACAATTTTCAATTAATGGTGTGCTAATTGGTACGCCTTTAGCCTTGCCAACCGCAACAGGCGTTTGGACTCCGTTTCACGCCACATGGAATAGTGGATCCAATACAAGTATTTCAATTTGCATTACCGACCAAGCCACTGCTTTGAGTGGAAACGATTTTGCAATTGATGATATCGCCTTCAAACAAATTTGTTTAGTTAAGGATACAGTCAATGTCAATGCCATTAATTTAACCCCCGCCATTTCGCTCAATACCAAACTCGGTTGCAGCCAAGATACCATTGACTTGACAGCCAATTCGGGTAGCGGAAATATTCCAACTACTTATACATGGGATTATGGTGATGGCAATGTTTCAATGATAAAAGACCCTACTCATATTTATTCTACACAAGGGAATTACATTATTAAATTAGTTACCGAATTAAGTGGATGTAAAGATTCGGCATTCACAACGGTTAATACTTTGCATCCAATGAATGCCAATTTCAGTTTACCTGATTCGGCATGCACTAACCAAATGGTAACCGCAACCAATCTTTCAACCGCAACTGGACCGTTTTTATCAACATGGGAATGGGAAGCTGGAAGCATTGGTAATAATGATTTTTACACATTTACAAATCCAGATATCTATACTGTTTTTCTAACCATTACCGATGTATTAGGCTGCACATCGCAGACATCTGAAGTGATAAAAATCATCAGTCCGCCAATGGTAAAAGTTTCAGACGATAGTGAACTTTGCGCTGGCGATCAAGTGGTTCTAACCGCTATAAGTAATATGAATAGTGTTATTTGGCAAGATGGATCAATGGGGTTAACCTATACAGCCAAAGAACCTGGCATGTATACAGCCTCCGTATCAAACTATTGTGGTACAGCAATTGACACAACCATCATAACCGCTAAAGATTGCAATTGCATTTCCTATATCCCCAATGCCTTCACACCAAATGGCGATCAACTCAATGATACTTTTCGTCCAAGATTTTATAATTGCGAATTCTCCAACTACGATTTAAGTATCTATAATCGTTGGGGTATGCAATTATATCATTCAACCAATTCAAAAGAAGGTTGGAACGGCAAGTACAAAGGTGTGGATCAGGAGCTTGGAACCTATTATTACGTGCTTCAATTTTTTACAGATTATAAAGGAATTGAATATCGTAAAGGTGATTTGATTTTAATAAGATAAATGAAATTGGGCGTTCCCCCGGCTCAAAGCAGCTCGGGGTCGGGCTGTTCGCTACAATGCCTTGCCCACCGCAAGAAGCCCATGCGGCAAGTCGATTTTCGCTACCATCCCTAACGCTCCACCCAAGAATAAGTGTCGTAAACAACATAATATTGTCATTTCTAATCATGATTCATTAGATCGCAATCAAAGATTTATTTACTTGATGAAATTAATGCTGACGACACATTTGGTCTAGTAATGATTATACGTTAAACTGCACCCAATCAGAAATGAGATTGCTTCCTTCGCGCAACGACGAAACGCTACATTAGGAGCACCGTCATGGCGAGGCTCTGCGAAGCCATCTAATTGTACTTTTTTTCAATATTGCTTTTTGCGCACCATAAAGGATAATAAATAGTTTTGTCTATTGAAAAGTGTTAAAGTGCAATTTATGTCGGCAGTATAAAATGAAGTGCTAGATCAAACTATATTAATAAATGGTATAAAAACTTCATCCTCAACCAAACAAACAAAAACTATCTTACTTTAGTAGTCTATAAATTTTACTACATGAAGAAATATATACTTTTAAGTCTTTTACTTGCATGCACACTAGTTGAAGCAAATTCACAAACACTCACTGTTTCAACTTTTACAACTGGACTCACTCGTCCGGTATCTATTACAAATACTGGATTACCGAATGACAATAGAATTTTTGTATGTGAAAAAATTGGGCGTATTCGATTGGTAGATCGAAATACAGGTACATTAAATCCAACACCATTTCTTAATATTTCTAGTTTAGTTTATTCAACAGGAAACGAGCAGGGATTACTTGGTCTTGCCTTTCATCCAAATTACGCGAGTAATGGATTCTTTTATGTTTTTTATAATCACCGAGTGGGTTCAATCAATTATACCCGACTCGCTCGATATCAAGTAAGTGCTTTTGCCGATTCAGCGATGATAAATAGCGGACAAGTAATGATGACTGTTTATCATCCTTTTGCAAATCATAATGGCGGCAATCTTATGTTTGGTAGAGATGGTTATTTATATGTCAGCATGGGCGATGGTGGCAGTTCAGGTGACCCATCCAATCGTGCTCAAAATTGCGATTCACTCTTAGGTAAAATTCTCCGACTCGATGTGAGTAATCCAAATCCACCTTATTATTATTCGCCAGCATCTAATCCATTTTTCAATGGACATATTCCTTCACAACCCTATTTAGGCACAATACCTGGTAGAGATGAAGTTTATGCTTGGGGTATGCGTAATCCTTGGCGCTGTAGTATCGATCGCTTAACTGGCGATAAATGGATTGCCGATGTTGGACAAAATGCATGGGAGGAAATAGACTTTGAATCAAGAGCCGATTCATTTGGACATAATTACGGATGGCGATGTTATGAAGGTAATGCCGGATATAATACAGGTGGTTGTCAACCTGCAAGTTCTTTTACTAGCCCAATCTTCACCTATCCACAAGGTTCAGATTGTTCGGTAACAGGTGGTTATGTTTATAGAGGCGGTAAGGAAGGTAGTATGTTTGGTAAATATTTTTTCGCAGATTATTGTTCTGGAAAAATATGGAAAACCCAGCCAAATGGCACAGGATGGACCACGACCTTGGTTCCACAAACGAATGCCCTTTTCACAAATAAATTTACAGCATGGGGCGAAGATATATATGGCGAATTATACCTTGCTGGTGATGGTAGTTCTGGCGTCTTATACAAAATAATTGACACCTCTTGTGCGCCAACAGCTTATATTCATCAACCAGATACCCTCTTTAATTGCGCAGGAAATCCAATCACAATTCAAGCGGTTTATGGTACTGGCTTAAACTATAATTGGTTTGTAGATGGTGTATCCGTATTCAATTCCAATTCAGGAAGTTTTACTTATACATATAATTCTGGGTGTCATAATGTTTATGTAATTGTAACCGGACTATGTTCAGCCACCTCCAATACAATTACCGTATGCAGCGGCACCTCATATTTGCCACCCGTATCAACAACAGC
>DAOOQH010000220.1:0-5749 GCA_035388625.1 Chitinophagaceae bacterium
AATTCCAACTCTAAAATATTATTGGCGTTAATTCTAAATGGCACCTCTTTATTTCCTGCCGCTGGATTTGCTGGATCGGCAGGATATACAATGCGCAATGGATAACCTGATAATAATTGTAATCGTTGGTCATTTTGCTTGCCTGTAATATTCATGGTATAAAATGTTACAAATTGATCGCCTAACATCGTTTGAATTTGAATTTTACCTATAGGCTTCTCATTCATGATCGCTAAGGTTCCTGGCTCAGGAATTTGTATTTCAAAGGTTGCATCAAACGTTAAATCAATACTATGTTTCGAAGGTGGTAAACAATCAATTTCTAAGTAATATGTACCTGGTTCGTAAGTGCGCGTTTCGCTACATTTTTGTTTTACCGTTGCACCCGCTGCAAATCTTCTATTCACAATAGCTGTATACTCTGTCATTGGACGTTTGATATTGCCTTGATAAGCAAATTTCAATGTGCCGTCATTTACTTTTACTACAACCTTGGTAGTTGTATTAGGTTTGATAGCAATATTATTCGCATATAAATCGTCAAAACCTTTGATCACTAAATTATATAGGCCTTCTTTTACTTTCTGAGGAACTGGTTCGTTACCATTCATTTCACGATAAAAAGATGTAACTGTTGCATTTGTTTTTACATCTTGCATCATAATCATTGGACGAGCTGTTGGATAGGTTTTACCATTGGTTCCTTTGAAATACAATTGCACCATGGTTTCTTTACTTGCTACCACTTCTGTTGTAAACTCAATACTATTATTCAACATTGTTGGTGGAGGAATAATTGTATCTTTCTTAGCTGCTACTTTTTTCTCTTCATAAGTAAAACGTAAAACGGCCTTCTTACTTTTCATTTTATTCATACTACTTACCATACCTCTTGTATCTGGTAACTTATTTGCGTACGAATAACGCTTTGGATAATTTATAATTTTTAATGAGGCCAAATTAATTTTAGGTGGCACTTCATATTCAAATTTAAGTTTAACCGAAGAGGCCTTTTTTAAATTCGATTTTTTGGCAACCAAACTCGTTTTACTCGCAACTAATTTAACCTTTGCATAAATAGGATTTAATAAAGCAACTACTGGCGTTTGTTTCTTCTCCTCTTCATACTCAAAACGAAGACTTGCCTTTTTTGTATTTTTTAGGTTTGATTTTTTTGCCACTAAAGTCCCCTTCTTCGACGCTAAATTTATCTTTGCAAACATTGGTTCTAGACTTACCATATCCTTGGTTAGCTTCTTCGGTTCTTCATATTCAAAACGCAGACTTACTTTTTTAGGTGATTTTAGATTCGATTTTTTTGCTACTAAATTGGCCTTTCCGGGTTTCATTTTATATGGCGCCGTAACCGAATATATGGTCTCAAAATTGGGTGCTGTTTTTTTCGGTTCTGATAAATTCAATACAATTTTTACCTCTTTCGATCTTTGAATAAAGGTTGAATAGATCTTAATTACACCCTTTTCATCCACACGCTTTGCAAGTTTCATTCGTTTTAAAAAGGGCATATTCAAATTGATACGAGGAAGTTCTGGCTCTTTATTTTCTACAATAATGGGAGGAGGAACAACCGTATCTTTCTTTGGAACGATCATCGTTTTTACACTATCAACTATAGCTGGCACATTTGAATAAGTAGTGACTAATTTGAGTTGCTTCGGTTTTTCAATAATACTTCGATTGGCATCAACAATTAAATTCACCGCTTTCTCAATATCAGCAGGCTCACTCACTTCGATATAATTACCCAAACAAGCATAATAATTTTTTAAATTTTCATTTTTATCTAATCCAATAACATAAGGCTTGATGGTGATTTTCTTTTGTAGTAATTGTAAAAACACACCACATACATCACCATTGCAACTCTCACCTCCATCGGTTATAAAAATAACGCTATAATCATACAAAGCAGCATCATTCAATTCATGCTCAGATGCTTCTTTCAAACTATACGCGATTGGTGATGATCCAATTGGTTTTAAATTATATAATCGTGTTTTAATTTGATTGGTGTTTTGCAAATTAAATGGCACCTCCAATTTGGTATCTATACAATTATTTAGTTGGGCTGGATATTGGGTGCCATAAGCACGCACGGCAAATTCAATTTCATTATTAATGCTATACACACTATCCATAATACGTAACAAAATATTCGATGCAATATCAAATCGTGCGTTTGAACCATTCCAAGGATAAGTCATGCTACTCGATGCATCTAATAAAAATAATATCCTTGTTTTTTTTATTTTAGGTTGTGCAAATAAACATAGAGGAATGAAAAAAAAAGTTGCAATGAGCAACCTAATTTTATTTGATCTATGTAGCATATTCCTCATTAATAATCGCCCAAGGTTTCTGGTAATTGTGCCAATGCTTTTGCTAACTGATCGTCGTTGGGAGCAATACCATGCCATTCATGCGTCCCTTCCATAAAATCAACTCCCTTGCCCATGATGGTTTTCATTAAAATACAAATTGGTTTACCATTACCTAATAACGATTTCGCTTTTTCTAAAATGGCAACCACCTCATCCATATTATTTCCATCAAGATGTAATACTTCCCAATTAAATGCACGCCATTTTGCTTCAAGGTTTTCAAGACTTAAAACTTGATTGGTTGATCCATCTATTTGTTGTCCATTATAATCTACAGTTGCTATTAAATTATCAACTTTATTATGTGCTGCAAACATAATCGCTTCCCAGTTCTGACCTTCTTGCAATTCTCCATCACCATGAAGTGAATACACAATTTGCGTATCTTGATTCATCTTTTTTGCTAAAGCAGCTCCAATCGCCACACTCAAACCTTGTCCCAAAGAACCGCTTGCAATTCGAACACCTGGAAGATGATCGTGGGTAGCAGGATGACCTTGTAATCGTGTATTTAGTTTACGAAAACTGGCTAATTCGTTTATAGGGAAATAACCACTTCTGGCTAAAACACTATAAAATACAGGCGATATATGTCCGTTTGATAAAAAGAAAAGATCTTCATTCATCCCATCCATTGTAAAAGATGGATTATGTTTCATTGTATTAAAATAAAGCGCCACTAAAAAATCGGTGCAGCCAAGCGAACCACCTGGATGTCCGCTTTGAACGCCATGTACCATGCGCACAATATCTCTTCTTACTTGTGAGGCTGTTTCTTGTAATGTTGCCATATTTATTCTTCTCTAATTTAAGTTACCGGCAAAGGTAAAAGAATTAAGGGAGTTTGAAAATAAAAAACATTTGGGTTTTTGACTTGTAAAAAGAGAATGAACAAGAGGAGCACACTATACCTTACTCACTAAAATGAAATAATATCCATTAGATTGAATCATCTGTTCCTTGGCATCCATTAAGCAAAACGAATCACTCGTTAAAACTCGGTCTTGTTCATATTATAAAGAAAGTCTAATTTCGTTCCTCGAATGAAATATATCCTATCCACTTTTATTACCTTACTCATTCTTCAGGCAACTAGCAAAGCCCAACTCACTATTCAAAATGCCTCATTCGAAGCGAATAATATTGGGTCAACCGATCTTGTGCCACCGCCAGCCAATTGGAATAATTGTATTTGCTGTATCGATACTTCAATAATTGATCTTATTTCAAAAAATAGCACCTTAGATATTTATGATGCAAGTTTTACCACACCGCCAATTGACGGCAATTCGTATATCGGGCTCAGTGGGTTATATTATTGGTATTCACCTTCGGGTATTCATAATTTTAATGTGGGTGGCGAAATGTGCTCGGGTTCAATTGCTTGCCAAAAAAATCTATTCAAAGGTCATCAATACAAACTCTCATTTTCGGCATTTTCAACTTGGGATGATTTAATAAATCCGCCGCCGCAACTTTCAGTATATATGGGCGAAAATGTATGCGATACAACACAACGAATATTTTTGAGCTTAATTAATCACGATACGCTTTCTGTGTCAAATCCTAATCCAACTTGGAAAACTTATTCAACCTCATTTATTTCAAAAGGTGATTGGCGGACCATTTCATTACGAAGCGAAAATATTTTTAAAGACACTTCTAAAAAATGGGGTAAAGGCAATGCCTATACCTATCTCGATAAATTATCTCAAATTACACCTGATACAGCTTATAATAGTTTGCGTTTTCCCATTAAACAAGTTTGTGATGGTTCGCAAATTTTTCTTCAATCGCCTTATCCCTTCGAAGATGATCAACGATGGTATATTGATACGGTTTTAGTAGGTAGCGGCTACGGAATTTATGTGTCTCCATCAAACCCTACCATTTATACGCTTGTGGTGGGTAGAGATAGTTGCATACCAAGTGTCATTCAAGCCCTTGTTTATCCATCATGCGAAAACGAATTAGTGTTTCCTACAGCCTTCACGCCCAATAGCGATGAACAAAATGAGGTGTTTCGACCTATTCAAAATATAGCCATCCATCAAATTAATAATTTTGAACTTCTTATTTTTAATCGACGTGGAAATAAAATCTTCACAACAAACGATTTTAAAACTGGTTGGAATGGTGGTGATTATCCGATGGATACTTATTTTTATTTAGCAACTTACAATGCATATAACGGTAAATTGAAACGTAAAAAAGGAACCATTACTTTAATTCGATAATTTTTTGGGCGTAACCCGCTGAGGCCCGCGGGTCAGGCTATTCGCTTCAATACCTTGCTCCCAACGCTTTCAGACCCAGGCTGCAAGGTGATTTCCGCTTCTATCCTTTACGCTAAATGCATCAAAGCATTCTACCATTTATGTTTGCTATCATGCGATATTAGACCATAATAGAAATGGATTGGCTATAATTTGCTAAAAGCAAAAAAACAAAGACTTCGAAGCGAGGACGCTTCGAAGAACTATTATCTTATATAAAAAGAGCGGATATAGTTTATGAAATAAAATGAAAACTGTTTCTATTTAACTCATAAAATCTCAACCAAAATATTTTCTGCTTCGTTATTACGCAGACTTAAATTATAACCTGCCACATTTATCGCAATCGGATCACCTAATGGTGCTGTTAACTCTACTGATATCTCTTCTTCGGGTATACAACCCATTTCTAAAAGTTTGACATATAATTCAGTCTGACCAAAACTTTTTATAATCGCCTTTTGCTTATAAGGCAATTCAGTTAACTTAATGATATTTCCCTTGGTGGAAATTTGTTTCAATTTATCTTTTTCTTCTGCGCCCATTTAGTTTTTTTGTCCTTATTCAAATCCTTACCCTAATCATGCAAATTTAGGTCTTTTTATACCGTTAATACTGAATTTTTAGTTTAGAAAAATCTTATTCTACTGATGCTAAATCAAACGTATTTATGAATTCAATTGACTTTTTCATATCGTCATGTATAATTCTATCCTCTTTTAAAAATGGAACCACTTCACGATAAGCACTTACTATTTTTTCAAGCGCTAATGAACTATGTTTTGGTCGTCGTAACGAAAGTGCTTGACATGCATTCATTAATTCGATTGCTAACACCATTTCGGTATTTTGCACCACTTCATATAATTTGGTTGCCGCATTTGCACCCATACTAACATGATCTTCTTGACCATTACTGCTTACAATACTGTCAACACTTGCCGGGGTGCATAATTGTTTGTTTTTACTTACGATCGATGCAGCTGTGTATTGAGCAATCATGAGTCCACTATCTAAACCTGCTTTTTCAATTAAAAATGGTGGGAGTCCACGTTGACCACTAATTAATAA
>DAOOQH010000221.1:0-5580 GCA_035388625.1 Chitinophagaceae bacterium
GAACGTTCAGGGCTAGATGAAGGTTTAGCAGATTATTTTGCCACTTCTTATTCCAGAAATATTTCAAGTTTTAATTGGGTCGATATGTTTAGTTGGGATGGCCATAATGAATTCTGGAATGGACGAACTGCAGCTACTTCAAATAATTATCCATCAACCGGCAATATATATGCAGTTGGTGAAATTTGGAATGCAGCAATGAGTGGCATTTGGACAGATTTAGGAAATATTATTACAGATAAATTGATGTTAGAGTCCCTTCATTATTTTACTAATAATACCAAATTGCCTGAGGCTGCTCTTTATATTTTGCAAGCAGATACAGTTTTGTTTGGAGGTATCCATACCAGTACAATCTGTAATCGATTTAAATCAAAGCTTATTTTAGATAATGATTGTAAGCCAGTGAATATTGAAAGAATAGAATCTAATACTACTTTGTCAATGATTAATTCCTTGGGGTTTTTACAAAATACAAGTGATGCCAAATTAGTTTTTCCTCAATTAAAATCTGGTACCTATACTATCTACGATTTGACAGGAAAACTTATTAAGACATCGAGTTTTACTAACCAACAAGATCTTTCATTTTCACCTTCAGATTTTGGTGCTGGATTTTATATCTTAAAAGTAAAAATTGATAATGTAAGCTATTCATTTAAGTTGAATAAACTGTAATCATCACGTTCATAAAAAAGATACTTTATTAAATAAAAAAAAGCAACCACCTAAGTGGTCACTTCTTTTCATGGTTGATACTACGTTTAAAAGATATGTAGTACGGTATATAAAACAATTTACGTTGAGCCCTCTACTTCTCGTTGTAAATTGTGATGGTTCAATTATTTCACTAATTTTTCCTTTGCAAGTCTTTCGCCAAACTCGCGTTGAAATGCTATCGCATCTTGTCGTAATATATTGACTAGTTCATTTAATGCAATAGGTTTTGATAATGAATTGCCTTTGTAATTGGTATAGAAAAGTTCGCTTCCTCCACTTTGAATCGAATAGACATGTGCATCGATATTGGGTATTTCATAGAGAACGATATCACTATTGCCAATTATTTGATTTGTATTTCGCAATTCACTAATTTCAGCTTCAATCATTTTATCGCTAATAGATGATACTGACCATGCGCCACTATCAACTCGAGTATGAATGGTGGTAAGTAATTCATTGTCACTATACAAGGCATTAATTCTGCCTTTTTCAGCTTGTATGATTTCGCGAAAGCTAGTTAGGCTATCACTATTTAAAAACTGTTGAAAATTGACATCAATGGTTGTAATTGATTCTTGTGTGCTTGACTTTTCAACTTGTTCAAGTTTCAAATTCAATCCATTATTTTTATTCGATTTCAAGATCTCTATGAGGTCACTCTTGCCTTTTGCAACAGCCTCGGCTGAAGTCGCAAATTTTGGTGATTGAACTTGATCGTTGTCCATATTATTTTCATTTTTTGATTCACACGAAAGGAAAAAGAGTAAACTAGCTAATCCTATACTTGCAGTGAGTTTGATGATATGTTTCATTTTAATATTTTTAAAGTTAGTTATTATTTTTTAGCAATATTGTACCAAGTATTCCAATGCGTTTTTGCGCCTGCTGGATCTTTGTATTCGTCATAAGTAATTAAGCGTTCGTTTCCTGCACATGGACCCCAAGGATCATTTAAAACCACATAATTGGTTCCATTCACGGTTACATATCCTTTTATAACTAATACATGCCCAACTACATCTGTTTGTCCGTAAGCATATCCCATTGGCTTTTTCGAACAAAATATTTGTGACTTTAAATCCTTCCATGAAAGCGCCGTTGATGTTTCATTAAATTTAACGCCAACATAATCTAATTCTGGCCATCCTGGTTTATTGCAATCATTTGTTTTTGGACAAGCACTTCCCTCATTTTGAGCATTACAACAATTTGATTTTCCTAGTCGGTAATTTGCCAAATCGCATTGTTTAACTGTAATATCTAAATGTTTAGCTAACATTTGTGTAGTGGCCGCCCAACACCAATTATTTGTTTCTTGTGGACTTAAATTGTTTGGTACATTACCAATAATTTCTGGCTTACAACATCCATTGATTAATAAAAAGCTCAATGCACTTAAGCCGTAAAATATCGTTTTCATTGTGTTTGGTTTTTCTTGATTTTATAATTCTTTTAGGTTTCGTTTGATAGTGCAAAGATCAATTGATATGGAGTGCCTGAAAAGAGGAAATCAACTGAACTTAACAAGGGGTTTTTCACTTTTTGAATAATAAGGTTTATTACTTTTTAAATAATCAAAACCTAATTTTATAAAGATGATGAATGAAACAAATAATTCGATTGAGATTAATAAATATAAAATCGATGAACTCAATGTTGAAGTATAAACAGCAGATTGATTGTAATTCTTCATTTTAAATAATTCATCATTATTTTTTTCAAAAGTTGAATGGTGAGTGATAGAAATAAGATTACTTGAACTAATATCTTCAACTATATCATTTGAATACGCCTTCATATTGCAGCAGACTATAGATATTATAAGGATTAGGTTTTTAATTATCATGATATTGTATTTGATAGGTGTGAAATCAATGCAAAGATGTCAAACTTGAATTCTGCTATCAAGATGAGTTAACCTAGAATAAGAGAGGAAAAACACCTTTTCTGAATTAGTGAATATCCTTTAGCATTAAATAGCAAATTGTATTTACTTTGTAAACTAAAATAAAATCAAATGAAAAACCTCTTGATTCCTATTGCAACCTTTATTGCGGGCTTGGTAGTTGGTGCAATTATTATCTTTGCTTTAAACGATGATGGTACAGTTACACCAATCACTTGTCCAAAATTCGATTATTCTGCAGAACCCGATTATAAGCATATTTCAGATGCTACAGCACGTGACCTTGCGGATCGTTATAAAAATGAATGCCAACCTGCATTAAGTAATATCATTAATCAAGAGGGTGTAGTTGACGCACGTTGTATTCAATTTTCGTTAGCAAGTTTAAAAAAGTATATATGGGAGCTTGAAACAAAAGTTTGTGGATGTGATACCTTTAGAGATTTAGGTATTCGGTTTTATTACGGAAAATATCCTGATTTAAGAAAAAGTAGAGCTGGTCAGTATCCCGATTTGGCAGGTTTAGATCCAAACTATTCATCGCTTCACACTATCTTTTTAGTACCTACCTATAAAGATGCAACCGGTGTAAACCGCGATTTTGAGCCATTAGATATTACAAATTGTAAGGTAGGTGATGCTCGACAACCAAGTTCAGTTGTTTCGATTATGAATCATGGAAACCTTTCACCGCCTCCATTTCCAGAAGTGAATAAATCGCTGAGCGGATTAAAATACTAGCTCCTCGTATAATCTAAATGCAGTACAAAATATTCAATATCCTTTTTCCTGCCATACTTGGAATTATGTACTTTTTCATGAATCGGCAAAAAAAATCCATTGTCAAAATTCTTGCTTTTTACTTTGTTTATGTTGCTCTATTTGAATTAATTGGTTTAATACTTGATCATCAATTTCCTGCAGAATTAAATGTATTTTTCTATGACAAGATCTTCATTCCAAGCTTATACTTAATTGAATTTGTAATATTTTATAAAGTATTCAAAACGAAGCATAACAAACAATTTGTTTTATTTGCAACAATTGTTTATTTAACAACTTATATCATTGATAAATTCATGATTACGTATACTAAGGATGAATTGAGTTATGTATCGTATTCAATGGGTGCTATTTTTTGTATTGCTATGTCAATGCTCTACTTATATAGTTTAATCAATTCATTAGGAATTATTCATTTCAAATCAGATATTATGTTTTGGTTTTCGATAGGGAATTTGTTATTTCAGATATTTACTTTTCCCTTTTTTGCATTGCTGGATGTTTGGTATAAATATTCAAGAATCGGAAATTTTTATTACTATTTTACACTATACGTTATCTATCTTCAATACATTTTCTATACAATAGGATTATTATGCTTGAAAAGAAAATAATATTTGTGCTCATTGTAGGGCTCACTGTATTCACCTTACTTTTTGTAGGCATTCTTGCATTTATTTTATTGTTCAGAAAAAGTAAAATGCATCATCTTGAAGAACTAATGAAAACTAAACTTGAAATTCAAGATCAAACCTTAACTTATATTGGACGTGAGCTTCATGATAATTTAGGTCAACTTTTGACCGTGTCAAAAATTCATGTCAATAGTTTGACTAAACAATATAGCGATGATAAAAAAATAGCAGCCTTAGATGATGTGCTTGATAAAACCATTGTTGAATTGCGTGCACTTTCAAAATCGCTCAACAATAGCAGAATTAAAGATTTTGGATTGCATAAAGAATTATCGATTGAGGTAGATCGAATTGCTAAATTGAATGTGGTTGATATATCACTCAATATTGAAGGAAATCATGAACTTGCGTCGAATGATAAATCAATTATTTTGTATCGTATTATTCAAGAATTTCTTTCTAATTCAATGAAATATTCTGAAGCGAATAAAATTGTAATATCTCTTATTTATCATGAAAATACATTAGATGTTTCAATTTCTGATAATGGAAAAGGTTTCGATATGAATCAAATGGCACAAGGCTCAGGTGTTACCAATATTAAAAATAGAGCACAGCTTTTAAATGCTGATAAAATTGAATACAATTCAATAATTAATCAAGGCACACAACTTTCACTAACTTTACCCAACGAATAGGTTATCCAAATTAATATAAACGTCATAACAGAAATATAAATCCATGCAAACAAAAATAATTTTAGTTGATGATCATACACTTGTAAGAAATGCCATTGCAGATTTGATTGAAGGGAATCCTGATTATATTGTAACCCATCAGGCCGGAAATGGAAAAGAGTTATTTGAAATATTAGCAAACCCCAATAGTATTCCTGATATTATTTTACTAGATGTGAATATGCCTATCATGGATGGATTTGCGACAATGGAAAAATTGCAAATCGAATTTCCTGATATTCATGTCTTGGCTTTATCTATGAATGATGACGATGAAACCATTATAAAAATGATGAAATTTGGTGCTTGCGGGTATATTTCAAAATTAATTAAAGAAGAAGAATTGATATTGGCAATTGATACCGTTGTTAAAAAAGGATATTATTATACCAATGAAGTAACTAATTTAATTGTTGGAAATTTTAAACAAAAACCGAATAAAAACGAAGTTCATTTTACTGAGCGTGAAAAAGAATTGCTTCAATATATCTGCACCGAAATGACTTATAAAGAAATAGCAGATAAAATGTTTTTAAGTCCGAAAACAATTGATGGGTATCGCGATGATTTATTTCAAAAATTAAATATTAAATCTCGGGTTGGATTGGCCGTTTATGCCATGCGAAATGGTTTTTATAATCTATAAACAAAAAAGCGAAACCATGATAGTTTCGCTCTTTTGTGATTCAAACATTTCGCTAGTGTTTCGAGAATGTTTGACTATAGTTGACTAGTTTATCATCAACTATTGTGATTGTGTAAATCCCCTTGTTTAATTCACTCAAATCGAGATTTA
>DAOOQH010000222.1:0-5503 GCA_035388625.1 Chitinophagaceae bacterium
AATTAGTTTACGTCAGTGAATTTTCTGATTTGAAGTTGATTGGTTGTATTAAATTTAGAAGCAACTGCAGTAATGGTAACAATACCAGTTGGGTAATTAGTTGTTTTAAAAGGCACAGTTGGTTGCGAATATAAAATAATAGTTCCTGTTGGGTCAGTAACTGTTTTACTTCTATCGGCTACATTAGAACCAGAGTAAGTTGCAGGAGAACCAGAAATAGTGCAGTTAGCAACTTGAACTAATACTGATTCGTATTTTCTGTCTTTTGGTAAAGTTAAATTTAAATCAGCATTTAAATCTGCAAGTGTGATCACTTTTGGTTGAACTGTTTTACCACCAGAAATTTTAGTCATTTTTGATAAACTAGCTTTTGCTTCAATTACACCGGCATAAGTTACCAATGAATCTAATTCAATTACCACCGAATCTCCTAATACTTTACCTACTTCATTTTGACCGAAGTATACAATGATGCCTTTCCCACTTTCATCTTGAATAAATAAGTTTCCTTTTGAAATGCTTGAATCTAATCTACTTGATGTAATTACACCATGAATTTTATAAGCACCTGCATACACTGAAGCCGAAGCATTATGAAGTTTTCGTAAGCTATCAATTGTGATATCAATAGCTGGTGTAATAACAACACCACCGCAACGAGGGCCACGCATATCTATATCTGAAGTATCGCGAATTAATAATTGTGCGGTAGAATTATATCTTGAATAAATGGCTGTAATTGGACCTTTACCTGCTGGTATTTTTTCATTTCTGAAAGTTGCATAGCCACTCATACGAACAACAATATTTTTTCCTACACAATCTTCAATTGTTCTGTCTGTTCCAGAAGCGATATTTGGATCTTGTGCATAAGGTTGTCCAACTTCTGAAATTTTAAATTGAGCGCTATCAATACGTATTAATGTGCCCAACCACTTGATAGAGGTAGTATTAAAACTTTTTAAATCATTTACATTCACAACTAAAGGTGTCACCGGATTTCCAGTATTTGCTTTAATGATATGTTTAGAAATTAAAGCAGATGGAATATCACTTAATGAATTTGTGATATCTGGTGTATAGCCTAATTGCACAAAACCGCCATAAGCACCAACATACAAACCTTTACATTTTACATAAATTTTTCTTCCAACTGGATAGTCTGTATAAAGTCCATTTCTACCCAATAAAATGACAATTCCGCTCGAAGAGTCTTGAATTACAATTTGTTTATAAAAGCATCCTGTTCTATCATCTGCAGTAACGATACCAGATACTACATAGTCTGAATCGATAAGCGTTGGAGCGCCTGTATATAAATTTTTGATGGCAAGTATGGTATTGTTAACCGGTATATTTGGGTCAACCGTACTTGCATCAGGTGGGCTATCAAATTTTTGCTTCACACACGAAGTGATCGTGATAGCCATTAGGGCTAAAATTGCGAAAGATGAAAGGATTATTTTTTTCATGTTTTTTATTTTAAAAAGTTTAAGGGTAATTTTAGAAGCGTAAGCTAAAGTTTAAAAAGTATTGAATGCCTAAGGTATAGGCCGATCTTGCATCAAATAGTTCTGGTCTTTCTTTATCGAAACGAAGATTTTCGAAACCGTAAAGTTTGATATTGGTATTATTTAAGAGATTTGAAATACCGATATTAAATAATAGGAAAGTAGAGCTACTTGCTTTTTTGATGTATTTATTTACTTTAAACGATTTTCCAGCAAATAAATCAACCGTATAAAAACTTGGTAATTTTTTCTGATCAATTACTTTATGCCAAGCTTCTGAATCCTTTACTAAATTATCTACCCCTTCTTTGGTTCGAGCAGTAGGTGCAAAATCGATATAGTTATCTGCTAAATAATTAAATGATAAAGTACCATACCAATATCTTTTTGAATTATAACGTAAAGCCGCTTGAAATGAAGTTTGTGGTCCTGAAGGAACATAATAATCTTTCATATAAACAGTATCCCGTTGTCCGCTTACTGTTGTGTTTAATTTTCCAATTTCATTATCTGAATAAATGTCAATATATGGGCGACTTGTATAGAACGCTTGAGTTAATGCACCTGCTAAATTCAATGAGAAACTTGGGCTAATTTTGATCTCAGTGCCAAATTCAATACCTGTATATCTTTTATCAATACCTTGCATAGCCATACTTACAAATGAGTAATCATCATCTCTATAAAAACGTTTGATATCTGCCGCATTTTTTACGTCTGTTGCAAATAAGGTTAATCGTCCTTTCACATTTGGCGAACGTAAAAGATATCCAACTTCAGCGCTTCTGAATTTTTCACTTACAGGATTTGCAGTAATTTCATTTCGTGTTCTTGATGAAATGATAACGTTATCTACAAAAGGAGCACGTGTGCCGATAGATCCGTTTGCGTATAAATAATTTCGGCCGTTTATTTTAAATGTTAATCCACCCTTTGCTTTTGGATTGAAAAAAGTATTAGTAGATGATTTTCCGTATGAATTGGTGGTGTATAAACCTGATTGGTAATTACCCACTCTATAAAAATTGGTATAACCTAATTCACCAGATAAAAAGAAATCTACCTTATTATATACAAACACTGATTGAGCAAACCATGCTGCTTTCGAAAAATGAATATTGTAATTATATCCATAGGTATCACCTACTTTTTTACGGATATCTGCATCCAATAAATTTTGTTTATCTGCATCTTGAATAATGCCACCGAAAGTTCTACCAGCAAATTGATTAATATTATTAAAATACTGTCCGCCTAATAAATCTTCAACACGTAAAAAATTATGATTGTTTTGTTTTTGATAATTTAAACCTGAGTGAAGTGTAATATGATCATTCATTTCACTTTTTAAATTCACCGCAATATTCAAACGTTTAGAAGTTTCAACGGTTGAATTTAAGATATACACTGAATTGTTGAATCCTGCACTTGCATTGTTTTTATTTGCCGCATATAAATTATCCCATTGAATTTGCATTAAATCTGGATTTGCTTTGATCGCGTTATAAACTTCTTGTCTATCATCGGCAGAATCTCTATAGCTAGGTAAATATCGATAATAATCAGGACGAGGGTCTGCTGCATTTTGCCAGTCGATACCCGTTTGCGATGTTTCGCCAATTTGATATGAGATAGCCGATGTTACTTTTGTACGAGGATTTAATTCAGCGTCATGACTTAATATAAATAACGGTGAATGAGTTTTAAGGACTCTTGAGTTTCTAATTTTCCCATTTTGATATCCCCAATATGGATTATAATAATGTGTACCTGCTAAATCAAACGCTTCATCGGTAGCTGGTCCATTTTTACCACGTTTAATTGGAGCTCCAACAACCATCAAACCCAAGCTTTGTCTTTTGAAATGTTTTTCAATTGCACCAAAATATCCATAGGCATCATAAAAAGTACCTTTAATTTGACCTTCTTGAGCCCATCGACGAGATAAGGAGAATGAATAAGCCCAACCATTTTTTTGTAAGCCCGATGAATGTGTTAGCATAATTCGATTACGATATGAACGATTGGTTGAAGTATACGTAATACGAGTGCCTTTTCGTTGGTTTGAGGCTGATGCATCTAGTGTTGTATTCAAGCCAAGTCCACCAAACGAATATTCATTCGGAGCTAAACCAAGTGAAATAGTTCTACCTCTAAACACATCATTTAATCCACTCCATGAATTAAAAAACACACCACCTTCTTCTAAATCATTTAATGGCACACCATTTAAGTAAAGTGTATTATTGTCGTTCTCATAACCTCTCATTCTATAAAAAAATTGCCCCCAGCCAAAAGTAGCGGCAGATAAATAAGCATCACGAGATGCATTAAGTACACTTGAAATATTTTGTCCAGCAGAACTTGCATTTCCCTCATCTTCAGAGCTAGCATCTTCGGCATTCACAGTTGAATTATCAATATTATAATTTGGTGATGTCGAAACGGTTGTTTTTAATTCAATGATATCCACATTGGTTACTGTACCATTGACTGTTATATTAATTACTTCTTCGTTAGTGCCATCAGCAGAAACATGTAATTCATAGGTGCCAAAAGGAATATTTGAAAATGTAAACTCACCCAAATTATTAGTCGAAGTAATCATTTTCATTTGTTTGAGAGTAACACTTACTTCTTGATAAGGAAGTTTTGTATCCTCATGAATAATTTTACCTTTTAAAATACCAGATTGTGCGAACATGCAGGTTGAAGCAAGAACGAGAAGGAGGGTAAACAGTTGTTTCATATTGAAATTTCAGAAAGCAAATGTATTCTTTTTTATTACTTTTAGCATTAATTGAATGTTACTTTGACGACCAATGTGGAAAACTGCAAATAAAGTGGAAAAGAGGATAACAATTCCTTTATACGAGTGTAATTCAAATCATATACTTTTACCGCCTTAATTGAATTTTGACATGAAAAAAATCTTAATATTAGTTTTCACTTTATTTTTAACAAAATTGGCTTCGTCGCAAGAGAAGAAGTATATTGGTATTGCCTTTTATAACCTAGAAAATTTTTACGATACAATCAATGATCCTAATAAGGATGATGATGAGTTTACACCCAAAGGAAAAAATAATTATTCGCCAAAAGTGTTTCTTGAAAAGGTGGATAAATTGGCAGAAGTGATTTCGATTATTGGTGTGGATAAAGCTGAAAATGGTTTTGCTTTATTAGGTGTTGCTGAAGTTGAAAACCAAGATGTATTAGATGTTTTATGTAAGCACCCTAAGTTGAGAAATAGAAATTTAAAATCTATCATATTTGAAGGGCCCGATCAACGAAGTATTGATTGTGGATTGATTTATAATCCTACTTATTTTAAAATGCTTGCTGCTCAATCGCTAACGGTTCCTTTTGATTCAGGTGAGCGGCCTACACGTGATGTATTATATGTAACAGGAAAATTAAATGGAGAATTAGTGCATGTTTTTGTAAACCATTGGCCTTCACGAAGTGGTGGTGAGGCTGCCTCTCGTCCGAAACGTAAAATAGCCGCTTCGGTTAGCAGAAAAGTAATTGATTCATTAATGAGTATCGATCCGCTTACCAAAGTTATTGTAATGGGCGATTTAAATGATGATCCAATTGACGAAAGTGTAACTAAAGTATTAGGTACACAATGGAAAATAGATGAGGTTAAAAAAGGTGGACTGTATAATCCGTGGACAAGCTTTTACAAAAGGGGTATTGGAACCATGGCTTATCAAGATTCTTGGGGATTATTTGATCAGATTATTGTGTCGTATGGCTTTTTGAAGAATAATAGTGGAAAACTTCATTTCCGTGAAGCTGAGGTTTTTAATCGAGGCTTTATGGTTGAAAAAGATGGACAATTCAAAGGCTATCCTAAAAGATCCTACAGCTATGGATTATGGAATGAAGGTTATAGTGATCACTATCCAACCATCATATTTTTGACGAAGTAGTGAGGTTCCAACAAATTCCAAATTCCAAATTCCAAATTCGACCATTGACGATTG
>DAOOQH010000223.1:0-5488 GCA_035388625.1 Chitinophagaceae bacterium
TTTACAAGAGCAAGCGTCCAATTTGATGGAGAATAAATGCCAGCAAAATTTCCTTGATATCCTCCATAACAACTAGCTGCAGCAGGTTGAGTATAAGCTAAATTTATATTGCCTCCCAAACAAAGTGAAGTTGGACTAGCAGTAGCTGTACCAAGTTGGGGAAGAGGAGCCACTACAACTCCCGACACACCGTTACCTGTGCATCCATTGATATCGGTTACCGTCACTGAATAATTAGTTGTGCTAAGTGGCGCAACTTTTGGATTAGCGATAAATGCATTATTCATATTCGTATTTGGCGACCATAAATAGCTACTTAAGGAATTGATGGCATCATAAACAACCTCGCCATTCCATACTCTTGGAAAACTACTAAAACTATATGCACCGATTCCAGTGCCTCCATGACCGACTCTAATTGATATATCCGGATTGCTTACGAAGGTAGTACCAACTGCGGTTAAGCCATCAGTATAAGCAACAGTTCCATTGGCAACTAGCATGAATCCATAAGTTGCACCGGCAGGTAGTGATAAAGTAGTACTTGGTATAATAGTGGTTAATGAACCTGCTCCTGCAGCAACAACATTGATGGTTGATCCAAGTTTCGTCCAACCTGCAGTGCCTGTAAAATTGGCATTGCCATAGCCTCCAGATTTATACCAAATTTCAACTTGTGTACCAGCACTTAAATTCATTTTAAAACCTTTAATTGTAATAGGTTTTGTTGTAACAATATCAAAAGCATTCCCACCATTTGCATTATTATTGTCTAATGTGGTAAATAATGAATCAGGTTCTGAAATATCAGCAATAAAGCCAAGTTGTGCCGAGTCGCCCGGACAAAGAACCTGTGTATTTGTCATCACTAATTGCGGTTTTGGATTTACATATAGTTTCTTGTAAATAGTGTCTTTGCAATTATGTGCATCTGTTATTGTAAGTGTATAATTTGTTGTTGAATGCGGGTCCGCAATTGGGTTTTGGATATTGTTACTACTTAAAGTGTTGTTCGGGCTCCATAAGAAATTCATAGGACCGTTGGTTACCGTATAATCAATTTGACCATTGAAGATACGGGGGACATTCACAAAAATAAATGCACCATTAAATCCAGAGCCTCCATGACCTTCAGTGATCTCTAAATCTGGACTGCTAAATGCCACTGCTCCAACACTTGTTCCATTTAAATATCTGTTTGTTCCATTACAAACTACAGCAATACCATATGTTGAGCCTGCAGGAATTACTAAATTACTTGTTGTAGGTATGAGTGTAAGTGCATCCGCACCTGCTGCAGTAATTGCTACTGTATTCCCAAGTTTAGTCCAACCTGTGCTACTTGTAACATTAGTATTTCCATAAGGACTTGTTTTGTACCAGACTTGCGCTGAGTCTCCAGAAAGTATATGCATTCTGATATTGTTGATGGTGATATTATTAATAGCATGAATATCAAATACATTGCCTTCATTACCATTATTATTATTTAATGTGGTAAACAGGTTTTGTGAACTACTTGATAGAAATGGAAAATTATTTAATTGTGAACTTTCACCAGAACATATACTTCCAGGTGAAGCTGTAATTGAACCTGCTGAAGGATTTTGATATAGGTAAACTTTTACGATACCTGTACTTGAGCATCCGTTTCCATCTGTTGCAGTTAAGCTATATTGGGTGCTAGAATTTGGTGTGGCTATTGTTGATGATGAAGTTGGACTTGATACGGTTGATGCAGGTGCCCATGAATAGTTTGTATAGTTTGTTTTATATTCGACTGTTCCATTAAAAACACGAGGTGAAAGGGTGAAATTAAGCGGAGCCCCAAATCCTCCATTACCACCATGACCTTCAGTTATATATAAATCAGAATTACTTGATTCAACACTGCCTACCAATGTACCATTTGTATAAACATTACTACCATTACAAAGCACAATAATACCATAGGTTGAACCAGCACTTATTGTTAAATTAGATGTAGTAGGTATGGTTGTTAAATTACCAGCGCCCGCAGCGGTAATTGGAACAGTTGCTCCAAGTTTAGTCCAACCAGTATTACTTGTAATATTAGCATTGCCATATCCTCCTGGGTTATACCAAACTTCAGCAGAATCGCCACTCGAAATATTCATTTTAAAATCAGTGATTGTGATACTATTGTATGCATGAATATCAAATGCATTTCCACTTAATCCATTGCCGCCAGCTAAAGTGGTAAGGAATGAATTAATTGTTTGATTCGAACCAGGCGTTAATGTTGTACTTTGACCAGCGCAAATTTCATTATCACTCACCGAAGGTTCAACTGTAGGTAAGCTATTGACTCTTAATGTAAATGATTTGGTACCTGTGCAACTTTCGGCATTTGTACCAGTAACGGTATAGGTTGTTGTAGTTGAAGGTGTAATGGTTTTTGGGTTGCCACTTCCTTGGCCATTTGACCACGAATAAGTTGATGCTCCAAATGCAGTAACTGTTATTGATCCACCTTTACAAACATCAACTGATGTAGTTGAAACTGTGATATTCAGAGGTGCTGGTGCAATATAGGCCGAACCGACACCTACAGCGCGCCATGCATTGGTTGTTTGAATCACCTCATCTGAACAATCGCCATATAGATCTTTAGCAGCTTGAATAGATACTGATCTTGCATTACTAAATCCAGAAGTCGTAGTAAGATTTTGAAGGGTTGCAAAAGCAATTTGACGAGCTTTTGTGATGCCAATGCCTGTTACATTATAAGCATGGCCATTATCGTTGGTTCCACTACCTCCTTCTGTAAGTAGATAATACCAAAAATTTTGAACGCCACTATTAGTATGTACGCCACAAAAATCATTACCCCCTGATCCGCCAGCAGGAACGCATCCTGCCGTTGCAATATAAAATGTTCCATTATAAGTATCTGGATCGTTTTTTACATTCGGATTAATAAAACTTCTTAAGTAGCCTATTTCTGCACCAATAAGCCAATCATGTGTACCAAGTGTATACAATTCTATTGTTTCTCCGAAAATGTCTGCAAAGGATTCATTCAAGGCACCCGATTCTTTTTCATAAACTAAATCTGAATTGAAGTCAATGACACCGTGGGTTGCTTCATGTCCAACAATATCTACAGAAATAATGGGACTTGTACCATCGCTATTTCCTCCAAATGAGAAAGTTTCAGTACTTGAACTATAATAGGCATTATTTGCAAAGCCTGGATTCAGGTAAGATATATAATCATGACCAAGATCATCAACTCCATTCCAAGCATGAATATTAACGTAGTAATCTCTTGTTTTGCGCATTGACCAATGTGCTTGACCAATATACTTTCCTAATTGAGTTGAGGGCCACGTATTATTTGCATCTGTATAGTTAGTTGCACCTACGCCGTTGTTATTGCCATTTCCATTTAAAGTATGTATTTGAGCTGAAATACAATCGTCGATACAATTAAATGTAGAACCAGTCCACGAAGTATTAATGGATTGGGATCCATCCCAAAGTGTTGAACAAGTTCCAGTGCTGCAAGCATAGACAAGAGGTAATTTTTTTATGATTTCACCAGTAGTTGCATCAATATAGACCTTGTAGGATTCAGTTTGAGGAGTTACATTAATTGCGTATTCCCAACATAAATTAAATTGTGGATCTTGTTGAGTACTTGAGCTGTTGGCTGTAAATAATAATTCACCTTTGGGAAATAAGGTTGCATTTGGATCTTTTTTAGTTTTTTTAAATGCTGCTTCAGCTTCTAAATTTAACCATAAGTATTCTTTTGATTGGATTGTCTTTAATGCCAAATCTAAAGCAGTTTGTTCACTCAAATTCACTTGACTATTTAATGCTTGCTTAGTCATATACCGCCCGTTCACATATTTTATTCTTCCATTTTGCTCATGAATACGCATTTCACCACCTATTACTTTGTATCCATTTACATACTGTTGATACAATGAACTTTGTATGCCAATTTCATTAGTATGTGATTTTACAAATTTCATTTCACTATTTGATATAAGATTTAGTACACCTAAATAGTCTGATATAAATTCTTTTGCTGTAATATTTAGCGATGATTTTATTACAAAGAATTCAAGTTCTGAATTTGGCTCAGCAATATCGGCTAACGAAAACTCACTTCTTGTTTGAGCGTATGTATTGAATGAGATTAAAACAAAAAATAGTAAAATGAATTTTAGTTTTAAACTAGCAATGAGCTTATCATTGACGCACTTCATTGTGATTAATTTGTAATTTTCTTGAATAGAATAATTCTGTTTCATATGGCTTGATTTATAATTGTATCATAAAATTAGTATTTGTATTTATTCTGAATCTAGAAATTGATTAACTGGTTGGTCTTATTTATTTAGCGGTTAATTCGTAAATGATTTATGCCCGTCTAATATGTTTGGGCGACAATTTTTTACATTCCTAAATCTTTCGGTAGTAGAAAACTGATTGATAAGTTTTTATAAAAATTAGTTTGTCCTCTTTTAAAGATCATTGAAGCATGATTGCTGATATGATCAATATGGTTTAAAAACTATATTGTAAAGATTGACACTAATGTATTTTCAAATAGGCTAAAGTTCAATTCAATTAGATGATTACTAGCACTAAAAAAAATGACAAGCGTTTAAGCTTGTCATTTTTGCGAATTGACTATTATCAATCCTTAGTTTTCGTAAGTGATATTTAGTTAGGGATGCGCTGAGAATACAAAATTGTTCACATTGTTTTCGATGATAGGAGAGTCGAGGATATCAACATTACCATCACCATTCATATCAGTTGCAAAATATCCGAATGCAAAGTTTGAGATATCGAAATCAAGTATGCCTTGATCGAGTAGATCTATATTTTCATCTTTCAAGATATCGCCCACATAGAAACCAAAAATACCTCCACCTAAATTGACTTGATTACTTCCATACGCTTTATTAGCTGCGGTTGAAAAATCATATGGAGATGAAACTCCTGCAATAGTTAAAGGCGCTGCACTCCATGTTTCTAATCCATTTCTATGTTTTACTACTAAATAATAAGTACCTGTTGTAGTAAAATTACAAGTTGCGGTACCGTTTGTATTTAAAATAGTTTTGATAGAGTTTGCTAATGTATATGGTGGTGTTGAATTTCTTAGTTCAACTGTGATGGTATCAGTTTGGGTGGCTGTAGCACCTGCAACTGCTTGGTTTTGTAAAACATTATCCATAAGTCCAGCGGCTACATAATACCCTTCGAGATATAATTTGATATTGATACTTCCTGTACAAGTTGGTCCAACAGTAATAGTTGCAGTAGCTGTTTTTACACATCCATTTGCTGCAGTACCAGTCACTGTATAAGTGGTTGTAGCAATAGGAGATACTGTAACAGAAGCGCTTGTCATACCACCCGGTTGCCATACATAACTAGTGCCACCCGCAGCTTGAATGATGGCAGAATTGCCAATACAAATATTTGGATTCGTTGTAACAGT
>DAOOQH010000224.1:0-5399 GCA_035388625.1 Chitinophagaceae bacterium
AAGGTTGCGGAACGCAACATAATAAACCAGCGAAGCGAAGACGCTTACGCAGAACTGTGATATCTGTGAGACAATTTCGTTTTGATAATAACATGACGACTAATTAAGACTGCTTCGTGCCTCGCAGTGACGCAAAAAAATGAGTTTCTTAAAAACGACAATTTGATACCCTACTTGAGAAAACTAAAGGCTATACTATAATTCTATTATTTCAAATTTCGATTTCTAAAACAAAGTATTTCCTTTCGCCGTCCACTTATTTCCTAGGTTCAAATGCTTATAGGCTTTTTCAGTTGCTTCTCGTCCACGTGGTGTACGCATAATATAACCCTCCTGAATTAAAAAAGGTTCATACACTTCTTCAATGGTACCACTCTCCTCGCCTACCGAAGTAGCGATATTATTAATACCCACAGGTCCTCCTTGGAATTTGTCAATGAGGGTAAATAAAATTTTATTATCCATTTCATCCAAACCATTTGCATCTACTTTCAATGCCTTTAAACCATGCTCCGAAATACCTAAGTCAATAACACCGTTACCAAGTATTTGAGCAAAATCACGCATCCGACGAAGTAGCCCATTGGCAATACGTGGTGTACCTCTGCTTCTTCGAGCAATTTCACGCGATGCATCACTTGTAATTTTTACTTGCAATAATGAAGCACTACGAGATACAATCTTATCTAGTACATCTAATGTATAATAATTTAATCGAGATTTAATTCCGAACCTAGAAAGTAAAGGTGCCGTTAGTAAACCAGAACGTGTTGTAGCGCCAACCAATGTAAAAGGATTTAAAGCAATTTGAATGCTTCTTGCATTGGGTCCAGAGTCAATCATGATATCAATTTTATAATCTTCCATGGCTGCATATAAATACTCTTCAACCACAGTACTTAATCTATGAATTTCATCGATAAACAAAACATCTCTTGTTTCAAGACTAGTTAAAAGTCCAGCAAGATCGGCCGGCTTTTCGATCACCGGACCACTGGTTTCTTTAATATTCACACCGAGTTCATTGGCAACAATGCGTGACAATGTTGTTTTTCCTAGACCTGGAGGTCCATGAAATAAAACATGATCAAGGGCTTCACCACGTTGGTTGGCAGCTTGAATAAATATACTCAGGTTTTCAATAAGCTCTTGTTGACCAGAAAATTCGTTAATACTCGATGGTCGAATACTATTTTCATATTCTTTATCGGGACTTAGATTACTACCTTCAGCTTGTAAATTAGGATTTGACATCATCCCAAAAGTAAGAAAATTTTAATGAGGGAAAATGAAAATATTTTTGATACATAAAATTTACTCAACTAATTTCTACTTTTTCATGGCTGGGATACGAATAGGTATTAAAAGAGATTCCATTTAATCTAACAAAAAAATATCTCTGCTTCCTAGATTAGTATTCATTGATTACATTCGTATAAAATTAGATAAATGAAAATTATGCTTTCTATTGTATTGAGTTTAATAACACTCAATTCAATTGCCCAAAACAAAATAAGTTATATTAAAATGCAACGGACTGCTTGCTTTGGGAGATGTCCTGAATATACTGTTGAACTCTATAAAAATGGTCAAATTGTTTATGTTGGTAAAAAAAATGTTGAAATGATTGGAACCCATAAAGGAAGTATTCCGATTGCCAAAATGAACAAATTTTTTAAAGAGGTAGGGAAATATAAAATTACATCCTTACTGAATGTTTATAAATCGAAAGCGTCTGATTTACCTCGACTAAATTTTACTTTTGTAAATAATGGCAAAACGAAATCAATAAAAAATAGTGAAAGTGGTCCCGCTTATTTAGAAATAATTGGCGAAAAAATTGATAGTTTAATTGCAGATATTGATTTAAAAATTCAAGAAAGTTCGCGCACTGGCGATGCTTCAGGTTCACCTGTAATTAATTTAGAAGTAAGTAAGGAGAAGACACAGATTATTGGCGACAAAACTGAAGCGGAATTCCCAAGTGGACAAGATGCTATGATGAATTTTATTCGTTCCAATATCCGATATCCAGAAACAGCAAAAGAATTAGGGGTTGAAGGCAGGGTAATTGTTGGGTTTACGATTGATCCATTTGGCAAAATAAAGAATATCAAAATTCAAAGAGGCATTGGTCATGGTTGCGATGAAGAAGCTATGCGTATTATTGAAATTATGCCAAACTGGAAACCAGCTACTATCAATGGTGTTCCAAGTGAGACACAAATGAATTTGCCTATTTATTTTAAATTAAATTAATCAGTTTAATCAATTAAGAAGTATATTATCAATGAATAAATATTTACGCTACTCTTTTTTTATATTTAACCTTCTACTCTTATTCAAAAGTCAAATTTCAATTGGCCAAACAATGAATGAGAATGTATATCGAAATCAGTCAAACAAGATGTATTGGCAAAATAGAAAACCATTTGAAGGTTATTGGCAACAAGATATCGCCTATAAAATAAAAGCGAACATTAATGAAAGAACCAATATCATTGAAGCTGAACAAGAACTCACTTATTGGAATAATTCACCTGACACCTTAACCTTTTTATATTTTCATCTATACCAAAATGCTTTTACAAAAGGATCGTATTTGCAAGAACTTCATAGAGCCAATCAAAATCCAATTAAAAATTTCGGAAAATATGGCCAACAAGGATTGGGCACTACGGTAAACGGCATTAGGGTAGACAATGAAAAAGCTCAATTTGAATTAGACAATACCATACTTAAAGTTTATTTAAAGAAGCATATACTACCAGGCACTTCGGTAACAATCAATATGAATTTTAATACCTATTTTAATCAAAGCGATTTCCGTCGACGGATGGCTATGTTTAATTCAAATGGTTATACTCATTATAATGGGGTTCACTGGTATCCACGTATTTGTGTATATGATATGAAAAAAGGTTGGGATACCGATCAACATCTAAATAAAGAGCTTTATGGCGATTTTGGATTATTCGATGTTGAATTAACTTTTTCAGATAATTATATTGTAGAAGCTACTGGTGAACTTCAAAACGAATCGGAAGTGTATCCAGGTAATTTAAGAGCTAAATTAGATATCAAGAATTTTGCAAAAAAACCTTGGAATGAAAAACCAAGTACTATAATACCTTACGATAGTGCCAAAAGAAAAAAGTGGCATTTCATTGCAACCAATGTTCATGATTTTGCATTCACCGCCGACCCAGCCTATCGTATTGCCGAAACAAGTTGGAATGGCATCAAATGTATCGGTTTGGCACTTGAACAACATGCTTCAAAATGGCAAAACTCAGCTACTTATGTGGCTAAAATCATTCAAACATTTTCAGAAGATTTTGGTATGTATGAATACCCTAAAATGGTGGCAGCCGATGCAAATGACGGTATGGAATATCCGATGTTAACCCTTGATGGAGGTGGAGAGCCCGATTATCATGGATTGTTGATGCATGAAATCGGACATAATTGGTTTTATGGCATGATAGGCAATAATGAAACATATCGCGCAGCTTTAGATGAAGGATTTACTCAGTTTTTAACAGCATGGGGTTTAGAAAAAATAGATGGTCCAATTGCCATTAAATCACCTGAAAAAAATAAGTACAAAGCCAAACATCGATTACCCGAAAATCAAAAAGACAAATCTGTTTACAACCGCTATATGGCAGACGCTGTGCGTGGTATCGACAAACCATTGAATACACATAGTAATGATTTTGAAAGCGCACTCGGACATGAAAATGGATATAGTAATGTTTATCACAAAACAGCCACCATGCTCTTTAACCTCCAATATGTTTTAGGTGATGAATTATTTTCACTTGCCATGAAACATTATGTTGCAAAATGGAAAATAGCACATCCTTATTTTGAAGATTTTAGAAAAAGTATAATTGAATATACCCATCAAGATTTAAATTGGTTTTTTGATCAATGGATGGAAACTACTAAAAGCATTGACTATGGTATTGTGTCGGTAAAACCAACGCATATCAAAGATGAATTTAAAATTAAATTTAAAAGATATGGTCAGATGCAAATGCCTATCGATTTCAGCGTAGTTGGAAAAAACAAGGAAGTCCACAATTACAGTATTCCGAATACAACCTTTTATAAACCTTTCAAGGGAAGAATACTTTCAAAATGGTATGGTTGGGATATCTTAAACCCAACGTATACCGCCAAATTAAATATACCAAGTGGAATTGATTATGTTCAAATAGATCCAACTTATCGTTTAGCCGATATAGATATGATGGACAATTACAAATCGCCAACCACCAAAGTTGCTAGGGAGTCTCAATCTCTTCGTTTCGAAAATTATATCTACCATATTCCAAGTTGGAAACAATATGAATCTTATTGGCGACCAGATATATGGTATAATACTGTGGATGGTGTAAAATTAGGTTTACATATTGATGGATCTTATATGAATTTTATGCGCAAATTATATTGTACTGTTTGGTTCAATACACGTTTAGGTTCTAAACTAATTTATCGTCCATTTGAAGGTGAAAGTTGGTGGCATAATGCCTCGCCAATTGACTATACTGTTCGATATGAAACACCTTTGAAAATAATAAGTAAAAAAATCAATTGGGGATTAGAGTCTAGGTTCATGGATGGTTATGCCAAACATAGTATTTATACAAATTACTTATTTACCAAGAAGGATAATATCAAAATTGAATTGACAAGTCTTTATCGAAATAGCGATATTACCAACGCTTATTTATTCTATCCATCAGAATGGAGTAGTTATTCAAGCGGATCAAATGACACACGAAAAAATTCATATTTACAAATACAATTAAATCATCCTTATGCTAAAAAATTAGGAAATGGGTTAATGAAATTTACAATACGAACTCCTTTCACTTATGATTACTCCTATTTTCAAGGTGAAGTGTTACACAAAAAGAGTTGGAAAAAACTAGACATTTCGGCCAGAGGTTTCGTTAGATTAGGTATGGGTAAAGATATTCCAAACGAAAGTGCTCTCTTTTTGCAAGGTGGCAATCCTGAAGAAATGATGGAGAATAAATTTACTCGATCACAAGGTATTATTCCGTTAGAGATGGGAGGCTATTCAACTACTGAATTTTCAAATCTTCATGCAGGTGGTGGACTTAATTTACGAGGATATACAGGTTATTTCGCGATTGATGAAAATGCCAATGGTAAATATCTTAATTATAAAGGACGAAGTGGCGCTGCCGTCAATATAGAAATTGAATTTGACAGATTAGTAAAGTTCAGACCAAAAATACTCAGAGATTATTTGCATCTAGATACTTATCTTTTTGGTGATGCTGGTGCAATTAGTAGAGGTACTTTGAATGTAAATAATATCCCGCAATTGAATCCTGTAAATCAATGGAGTAAAATCCGTA
>DAOOQH010000225.1:0-5381 GCA_035388625.1 Chitinophagaceae bacterium
TCATTTTATTTTCAATCCTAAACTCGAAAATACCAGTTTATGTAAATATGTTGGGGTGGCTTCATTTTGTTTTAAGGTTAATTCGTCCGATACATAAGGTAAACTATCTTGAGCATAGTGATAGTATTGCGACATTTCAAGCAAAGTTGTGGTAAGTGATTTTGGATATAAATAGTCATGTTTTGAAGATAAAATAATTTCTTCAATACATTTACAGAGGTCAGTATACGATTTAAATAATTTGAATTTTTCTTCATTTTTTAATTTACTCAAGCCAAATGAGCGAATACTTTCACGAGACACGATTTGATGTAAAAACGCTTCATTTATATAATTGGTTGTCATATCATCTTCCACTTTAGAGGTGAGTAAATCTATTACTTTCAATAGTTTTAATACCGGATCTGTGATATTATTTATGTGAAAACGAATTTGATACTCAAGCCAACTCCAGTGCCAGGCAGTTAAAAATTTTAATAGTTGTTGCTTGTTTTCAAAATACCTATATATACCAGCCTCTGTGGTGCCAATATAGGAAGCAAGCTTTTTAAAATTAAATGCATCAAATCCATTCTCATAAATAAGCTCAACGCCATGTTGAATTATCTTTTTGCCTAAATTGGTTAATTCAGGGTTTCGAACATAAAGACTTTCTGAGACGATTATTTGTAAACGCAATTGCATATTTTATTTCTAATATGTTTATGTATATTGAAACTGAATTGCAAATCTAAAAAAATAGTTTCACAATTTATTATAATAGTAATACTATTTTATAAAAACATTTTACTATTTTTGTGGCCTCTTCATAATTATCAATAAATGAACAAAACACAACCCTTTAAAAAATTAACCGAACTCATCGTCACCGAAAAGAAAGATGTTTCAAATATTTATGTGTTTGCAACCATTAATGGGTTGATACAATTGTCGCTTCCCTTGGGTGTACAAGCCATTATTGGTTTTGTGCTAGGAGGTACATTTTCAAGTTCTTTATTTGTTTTGATTTCTTTTGTAATACTAGGCGTTTTTTTTGCCGGCATGGTACAAATTCAACAGATGAAAATTATTGAACGATTACAACAAAAAATATTTCATTATTATGCCTTTGCATTTAAAAAGAATACCATCACTACTGATCTTAAAAAATCGGATAATTTATATTTCCCAGAATTAATGAATAGGTTTTTAGATGTAACTACCTTGCAAAAATCATTTTCTAAAGTATTACTTGATATTCCTCTAGCAAGTATTCAAATTTCATTGGGCTTAATTATTGTTGCCATTTATCATCCGCTTTTTCTAGTACTCATTTTTATCATGCTTCTTATTATTTTACTTTTATTTTATATTACAAGTAAAAAAGGACTCGAATCAAGTATAAAAGAAAGTTCAGCAAAGTATGAAGTGGCTAGTTGGTTGGAAGAAATTGCACGAGTCGTTCATGTTTTTAAACTCAATAAAAACTACGGTTTACAAACACAAAAAATGGATGATAAAATCAGCGATTATATTAATTATCGAACCAAACATTTTAATATCTTATTATATCAATTTAAAAATTTGATCTTTTTAAAAATTGTAATCACAGCTGTAATGCTAATTGTTGGTACCTATTTGCTCATACATCAACAATTAAACATTGGCCAATTTGTAGCTGCAGAAATTATTATTATAACTATGATTGCATCTGTTGAAAAAATTATTGTGAACCTAGATAGTTACTATGATATTTTAACTGCTATAGATAAACTAAATATCACTGAATATCAACCGAAAGAGATCAATGGAAATTCAGAATTTATTGATAAAAAATATGGGATGCAACTTGAATTCAATAATGTAAGTTTTCAATATGATGAGAATACATCTGTCTTTTCAAACCTAAATTTTGTGATACAGTCTGGCGATAAAGTCACTATTTCTGGCGAAGATGGAAGCGGTAAGTCAACATTGATTCGAATTATTTCCAGTATTTACACGCCCTCATCAGGCAGTATTTTATTCAATGATATTCCAATGAATAACTATAAATTGGATGAACTTCGCCAGCATATTGGACTTATGTTTAATAGGCTAGACGTATTTAATGGAAGTATATTAGACAATATCACATTAGGAAATCCGAAAATTCTTATCCAAGATATATTGCATTTTTCAAAAAAAATTGGATTAGATAAATATGTGAATACCAAAGAAAAGGGTTACGATACTGAAGTTGAAACAATTGGTAAACGTTTACCTCGAACAGTAGTAAAAAAGATACTTTTTTTACGCGCCATTGTAGCTAAGTTACCACTTATTATTCTTGAAGAACCCTTCAGTGAAATGGAAGCAAATATCAAACACCAAATGAAAGAAATTTTAGTGAATGATTTGAAGCAATCAACTGTATTGGTTGTTACAAGTGATCAAGATTTTATTCAGCAATTTGATAAGAATTTTATTTTACATGGTAATACCATTCAAATCGTAAACAAATAAATAAGCTAGGATGAACACTATAGATAGTCAAAGTACTTCATATCAAGAAATATATCAAATTAATAAACCTAATAAATTAAGCCGCATTTTTTTAATTAGTTTATTGATTCTTTTACTTTGTTTGTTTCTACCTTGGACTCAAAATATTCGCACTAAAGGAAGTGTTACCACGTTACGACAAGAGCAACGCACCCAAAACATTAATACAACCCTTCCAGGTCGAATTGTAAAATGGTATATTCAAGAAGGACAATTGGTTCATGTAGGTGATACCATAGCACAAATTGCTGAAATTAAAGATGATTATCTTGATCCTGAATTATTAAATCGAACACAAGAGCAAATCTTAGCAAAGCAACAAAGCATAGAATACTATCAAGGAAAATCAAATGCTGGTCAAAATCAAGTCGATGCGCTCCAAAGAGGACTTGAAATTAAAATTCAACAACTAAATTCTAAAATCAATCAACAAGAGAGAAAGATTCGATCAGATAGCGCTATTCTGGTGGCTGCAAAGAATGATTATTCAATTGCATTGAAACAATACAACAGACAAAAAGAATTGTTTGATCAAGGTCTCGTTTCGTTGGTACAACTTGAGCAACGAAATATGTCATTACAAACGTCACAAGCTCGATTAGAAAGCGCGCAAAATAATTTCTTTAATTCGAAGCAGGATGTCAGTATTACTCGATTAGAATTAAATATTGTACAGCAAGAAAATTTAGACAAAGTGAGTAAAGCCCAAGGCGATATTATGCAAGCCATGTCGCAAGTGGCAACTGGACAAGGTGAAACATCAAAACTTAAAAATCAATATTCGAATTATAAAGTGCGTAACCAATTATATTATATTATTGCTCCGCAAGAAGGACAAATCGTACAAGCTAAACGCAGTGGAATTGGAGAAATTGTGAAAGAAGGTGAAACTCTTGTTCAAATCGTACCCAAACAAATTGATTATGCAGTTGAATTATTTATTACACCTTTGGATATTCCGCTTGTGAATATCGGTCAAAAAATACGTTTCGTTTTTGATGGTTTCCCTGCCATAGTATTTAGTGGATGGCCTTCAGCCAGTTATGGAACCTTTGGCGGTATAGTAACAGCAATCGAAAATAATGTGTCTGGAACAGGAACCTATAGAGTGCTGGTAAAACAAGATCAAAATGAAAAACCTTGGCCTCCAGCCATTCGTTTAGGTACAGGTGCGCAAGCAATTGCGTTATTAAAAGATGTGCCTATTTGGTATGAAGTATGGCGAAATATCAATGGCTTCCCTCCTGATTTTTATAAAATGAATGATCAAAAACTAACTAAAGAGAAAAAGTAATCAGATGAAAAAACTAGTTTGCTCAATATTTCTTTGTTTAAGTTTTGAATTAATAATTGCTCAACTGAATGATAAGACTTTCTCTGAAGAAGAGCTCATTTATATTGTGAAGCGTTATCATCCCATCTCTTTACAAGCTTCAAACGCCGTTCTCATTTCAGAAACAAACGTATTAAAAGCGAGAGGTCAATTTGATCCATTTCTTCAATTGGGTAATTCAAGTAAAAAATTGGAAAATCTAACTTATTATAATTATCAGAATGCAGACTTGAAGATTCCATCGTGGTATGGAATTGATTTTGGAGCAGGGCTTGAATATGTTGGGGGGGCAAAAACGGATCCCCAAGAAACTCAAGGTAGTTCAAGTTATATGGGTATAAGTATGCCACTTCTTAAAAATTTGGTCATTGATAAACGTCGTGCAGCATTACAACAAGCAAAGGTGATGGTAAACCAAATTGAGGTTGAACGCAACGCCATTTTAAACGATTTACTTTATGATGCGCTGAGCCAATATTGGGAATGGGTGCAGGCTTATCGAAAATTAATTATTTTGAAAGAAGTAGTTCAAGTTAATCAACAACGACTTGATTTCACCAAAAGAATGATCATCCAAGGCGAAAGACCTGGGATTGATTCAATTGAAGCCACCACACAATTGCAGTATTTTTTAATGTTACAAAATGATGCTGAACTTGAGGTAAAAAACGCATTACTTCAACTTTCAATTTACACGTGGCAAGATAATTTATTGCCATATGATTTGCCATTCAATATTCAACCTCCAACTGCAAGCAATGATATTGAATATGATTTAACATCAATCAAAGAGTATGAAGATGCTATGTTAGCTTCTCATCCTGAACTCGAATTGTATAAGTATAAATTTCAATTTCTTGATATCAATAAAAAGCTAAAGTTTCAAGAATTACTTCCTTCATTAAACGCTAAATACAATTTTATTTCAAAAGGAAATTCATTTGTATCTACTCCAGTACAAAGTTTATTTCAAAATAATTATCAATATGGCTTGTCATTTTCAATGCCATTACGTTTGTCAGATGGAAGGGCAGAGTATAAACAAGCAAAACTAAAGATCAAGGAAACACAATATATGTTTGAGTATAAACGGCAGTCTTTATTAAACAAAGTGAGAACTTATTTTAACATGCTAAAAGTCTTACAACAACAAATAGCTTTGCAAAAATCACTTCTTGAAAATCATGTACTTTTAGTCAAAGGCGAAGAAACACGTTTCTCAATTGGTGAAAGTTCGCTCTTTGTTGTGAATGGACGTGAACAAAAACGTATTGAAACAGAACAAAAATTAATTGAAAGTATTGCCAAATATGCCAAACAAAAAGCAGCAATGAAATGGGTTACAGGCTTATTATCTAAGTAACTTAAAATGAAATTTTAAAACGCTCTACTTACTCCCAATAACCATCTAAAATCAAATTGATTTTGTTGGTCATAAGGTGTTGAACTGATAAAAAATGGCATATCGAATCGAATGGTAAATGGATTCACTTTTTCTAAAGCACCAAATTTTTTAATGGTTAAT
>DAOOQH010000226.1:0-5333 GCA_035388625.1 Chitinophagaceae bacterium
AAACTTTCAATACGTGGACAAGCGAATGGTAAATGGTATAACTCAATTACAGCGTGACTTACAGAGCCATGGTTATGGTGTAAAAAACCAAATTCACTTTCAGTAAATCTTTACAGAACTTATTTTGCTGGTAACCAAGGTTCAACTGTATCAGGACATATGACAACTGTTGGTGCTGGAGCAACATTGAGCAAACGTTTAAAATGGCCTGATGATAATTTCGTTCTTTCTTATGGTTTAAATTATCAATTATATAATATCAGAGATTATACATTTTTTGGTGATTTTTCGCGAGGTTCGGCAAATAATTTAAGTTTCAAAGTCACACTCGCTCGCTATTCAATTGATCAACCACTTTATCCAAGAAGTGGATCTAATATTATGTTGAGTGGACAGTTCACTGCACCTTATTCTGCATTTAGCAATAAAGACTACGAAAACTTAGCTTCTTCAGACAAGTATAAATGGATTGAATATCATAAATATCGTTTTACCGCTGAATGGTATCAACGTATCAAAGGAAATTTCATTCTGAAATTGGCCACGAAACATGGATATCTAGGTTATTATAATTCACAACTTCAATCGCCTTTTGAACGTTTTCAAGTCGGAGGTGATGGTTTATCAGGATTTACAATTTATGGTCGAGATATTATTGCACAAAGAGGATATGAAATTTATTCAAATTCAGAAGGAGCCACAATTTTTAATAAATATCAAGCCGAGCTAAGATATCCATTCTCTTTAAATCCATCGTCAACAATTTATGGTTTAGCCTTTTTTGAAGCAGCCAATGCATGGGATAGTTTTAAAAGTTTCAATCCATTTCAGTTAAGAAGATCAGTAGGTTTGGGTGTAAGGGTATTTTTACCTATGTTTGGTTTGTTAGGATTAGATTATGGTTTAGGGATAGATCGTTTAACACCAGGCACTAAATTTGGACAAGCCACTAAATTTTCATTCATGTTAGGATTTGAACCAGAATAATATAATTAATTCAACGTTAAACACCTCAAGTCGATATAACTTTTTTATTGTAATCATAGTCAGACGCAAAATTTATAAAATGAAAAAACTACTTATTATCGCCACAGTATTGTTGGCATCCTTTCAATCACAAGCACAACGCTATTGTGTAATCGATTCAAAATATATTTTGGAAAATGTACCGGAATATAAACAAGCACAAACTAAACTCGATGAGGCTTCGGCACAATGGCAAAAAGAAATAGATGCGAAACTTCAAGATGTTGATCGAATGTATAAAGCATACCAAGCTGAACAAGTGATGTTGAGCGAAGAAATGCAGAAAAAGCGTGAAGATGAAATTATTAAAAAAGAAAAAGAAGCGAAAGATCTTCAAAAGAAACGTTTTGGTTTTGAAGGCGATTTATTCAAAAAGCGTCAAGAATTAGTAAAACCAGTTCAGGATAAAGTGTATAATGCTGTACAAAAAATGGCAACATCAAAATCATATGATATTATTTTTGATAAATCGGCCGACTTAAGTGTGTTTTACACAGATTCTAAAATTGATAAAAGTGATGATGTGTTGCGCGAATTGGGTGTAAATCCTACTAAAAGAAAGTAAGGCATAACAGTCGCTCCAATTTATTTATTATTATATTTGCCCACAAAAAATTAAAAATCGTTAAATGAAAAAAGTAATTATCGCCTTAGCACTATTGGTAGCTGGATTTTATACAAATGCACAACAGAAAATAGGCTATATAAATTCTCAAGAAATTGTAAGCATGATGCCAGAAGCAAAAAAGGCTTCAGCAGATGTTCAAGCATATAAAAAATCTTTTGAAACAGAAATGGTAACCATGCAAAAGGAGCTTGAAACAAAGTTCAAGGCATATCAAGATGGAGCAAAAACTATGTCTGAACCAATTAAAGCTGTTAAAGAAAAAGAATTACAAGATTTACAAGGTCGTATGGGTTCATTTGAACAAACTGCCAATGAAAAAATTGAGGATAAACTTCAAGAATTATTAGCACCAATCAATGACAAAGCTCAAAAAGCAATTGAAGCGGTAGCGAAAGAAAAAGGATATACCTATATATTAGACACAAGTGTTGGCGCTATTTTATATGCACTTCCATCTGACAATATTTTAGAAGCTGTAAAAGCCAAACTAGGAATTAAAGATACGCCTGCTGCAACAACACCAGGTACTATTAAAAAATAATTATTATAATTAAATAAATTAAAATCGCTCGTCGGAGCGATTTTTTTTGTGCCTATGCTTTATTCAAATTAATGTTCATCAATGAATTTGTATGATAATCGGTAATTGTGCACCATTTTCATTCTTCTTTAAGGAGTCAAATAGCTTTAACTCTAGTTGATAGTTCAGAAAGCCATTGTATCACAGATAGAACTGAATCCACAGAGAAAACCAAATCTAATTTACAAGTGGTCTAAACTACGAGTCAATTTTAGAGTGGTTTATTCCGATCTAGTTTGAAAAGATTACAATTGAAACACCAAAAATTGAATCAAATTGATAACATCATCGGTATATTTTTTTTTATTTATCTGTATTATCTGATTCATCTGTGAAAATAATTTTTTCAGTATATCTGGCGGCGAATTTCTGATTCTTAAAATTTTATATTGGTGTATCTTTTAGGATAACCACTTGAATTTGAAATCAAATAAGTTTTGATTCACTAAAATTAATATAGCAAAAAATAATTTATATTTAAAAAACATAATATATTAATTACATTAAATCATTAAAATATACTTTAATTAAGAGTATGAAGCATGAATCTATATGTTTCAAATGCATGTGAAGACATGCATTTTTTTTTTGGCTTTAACTTTTTAAAGTTTTCGGCATGTTAATTGTATAGCCACCCGAGTTCAATAAAACTTTTTAATTAAAACATAAATTATGAAAACGATGAAAATGAAATCAACATTAGTTTCAGCCATTATGGTTTTGGTGTGTATGACCAGCACCTTTCGACTGTGGGCTGAGGGTACGACAACTGTATCACCCAATACAAACACTATTTGCGCGCTTGGCCTTTTACCCGATCAAGTGAGGGGGAGCTTTTTTAACTGTCCTGCCGATCAGCGTATAAAGATCCAAATTAGTGACCACAGTTCTGAAAACATATATTATGGTTTTAGTTGGAGACTTTATCAAAGTAATTTAACGAGTGCAAATCCTGTGATTACAAACATGTATATGAGAATCTATGATCCAACAGGAGCACAAGTGGGTACGCCCATTAATTTACCAAGTTCAGGAAATGGTTTTATCAGTAGTTATACGCAAGGTGATATTGGTGCAAACATCGCAGGTTCAGCAGCAGGTGGTTATACACCTCTTTCATTCAACCCAACTATGAATGGAGAATATCATATCGAACTCTATCAAAGTGATAATGGTGGTGGTGCTCAATCTGCATCTTCAACATGGAGTTTAACGCCATTTTGGGATATTCAAGTTGCGACTTCGACGGGTACAAGATTTAATGGACGTGTAAATTGTAAAAAATGGGCTTTTGTTGCCGTTCATCCTAACTTTTATTCTGCAGATTTTAGTGCTGATGCTGCACCAACCGTATACGCATGGTCGGCTGATAGTACAATCATTAAATTTGATTTTACAACAGATTTTAAGCCAATTGCATTTGATGTGGCCGTAACTTCTTATGGTGTTGAGAATCTTGGAAACTGGATTGTTGATAGAAAATCAAAAAATAAAGCAACTTCACCTTTATATCCTGGTGGATATCAATTGTTCTTAGGATATCCTGATACTTTAGTTTATGCAGTGGCGCCAATGCCTCAAGCACCTATTCTTGCTCAACCAATTATTACAGGTTGTGTGTCGCCATTTCTTATTCGATATTCAATTTATGCGCCGGGTGATGTCCGTATTATTTTAAACTTGAATGGTGTTCCAGGGTATCAACCGGGAAGCGCCGATCGGGTGCTTGAACAACTCGATGCAACATCAGGATTAAATAGTATTTCATGGGATGGGTTAGATGCCTTAGGTGCTGCAGTTCCAACTGGACAATCATTTAAAATTTATGTACAATACTTAAAAGGACGTTTCAATTTACCTCTCTATGATGCAGAGGTTAATAAAAATGGATTTAATATCTCAACCGTTGCTCCAATCAATGATCCTAATATCAGAGTGTATTGGGATGATAGTGATTTGCCAAATGTTGGCGCTCTTTGTTCAACTACATCTCACAATCAAAATAATGTAACTGGGGCAGGTATTAATAATACATTCTTAGGTGCTGTTTCTCCATGTCATGCGTGGAGTGGCAATGGTAATCCAACACAAGCAATTCCAGCTCCTTCAGTTGGAACAAATGAATCTCTAGGTTTTCAATGTGATGACTTTGGTAATGTACGTGCAATCAATACTTTCGGTTGGGCTGTTAGCTCTTTAGATAGTGCTGATATTCAATTAGGTTGTTTAACGCTAGCAGGAACATTATGGAATGATGTGAATAATAGTGCGAATGGAACAAATACAAATATTTTTACAACAGGTGAAAATGGTACAAATATTGGCGGAACTATGTTTGCAACCTTAGTAGATCCTTCTACAGGAAATGTTATTGAATCAACTCCAATAGCATCAAACGGAACATATTCATTTGTAAAAGTTCCATCTTATGCAAATGGTTTAATTGTTCGTTTAACAAATACATTAGGCGTTGAAGGCTCTTCAGCACCAGGTTTAGCAACATTACCATCTACATGGACAAATACTTCTCCGTTAACTCAAAACGTAAACACAACCAATGCAAATATTACAGATAAGGATTTTGGTGCTGAAGAATTACCAACACCAGCTAATTTATCTGCAACAATTCAACCAAATCCAGGTGGAACAAATAATGCAACAGTGCCACCAGCAACATTTGGAGGTACAGACCCAAGTAGTGGATCGATAAGTGCTATTAGAATAACTGCATTTCCAACCAATACAACAACAATTACAATTAATGGTAATACGTATAATGCAGGTAATTTTCCTGGAACTGGTGTAACCGTACCAACAAATGGTACAGGTCAACCTACACAAGCTATCACAATTGATCCAATTGATGGTGCTATCACTGCTGTTATTCCTTATGCTGTTATCGATAATGGAAATAAAGAAAGCAGCACAACAGGAACAGCAACAATGCCTTTCTCAGCCCCATTGCCTTCAACATATAGCTTAAGTGGTAATGTATTCAATGATTTGAATGGGTTAACAGATAATACGGTAAATGGTGCAGGTCTAGGTAATCCAGCAGGTACTACATTGTATGCGAATTTAATAAGTGCGGGTAATGTT
>DAOOQH010000227.1:0-5314 GCA_035388625.1 Chitinophagaceae bacterium
CCATGTATATTAGTAATCTTGACATTCATTGTCAAGACATGACTGTTTTGAACTATATAATATTTTTAAACCCTATTACTTCTAAAGGAATGCTGTAGAAGAGACGAATCGTTTAGGCAATATGCAGATACAAAGGCCTAGCATTTGTTTAAATTGAAATGCATGCAGTATAGACTTGAAAGCAAGCACTGTAAGGTATTGATCTAATAGTAGCTTAATTCAGCGAAATATAAATTCATTGGCTTCGCAATAAAAATGAATGGATTAAACTTTGATTTCAATTTTTACGACGAATAATAAATATTTGTGCATACTCATTATCAGTTCATTATATCATGTATAAAAAAACAGACTTCAACTATCCATGATTTTAATCAACTATTTTTCTTCTTCTTTTTTCTTATCGAATAATTCCTTCTTTGGAACAATTTTTACTTTTTCATCTTTCTTGAGTGTTCTTGCAATTGCACTAAATGGTGCGATGATCACTTTTTCGCCTTCCTTCAAACCAGTTAATATTTGAATATATTGATTATCTTGAACACTTGTAGTTACCTGTTTTAACTCCGTTAAATTTTTATCATTGACAATAAAAACATACTCTTTAATTTTATCATCCTTAGTTGTTTTTTCATCGTCTTGATCATCTTCACGTGTTGTTACGGCATTGATAGGAACCGCTACAACTTGCATCTGATGCTTGGTTAATATTTCAACAGAAGCCGACATTCCCGGTCTGAATGGAAAATGACGTTTATCCATTTCAATTAAATCTTGATAAAATTCAGGAATCAATTCAACACTAACTGTATAATTTGTAACCTGATCAGTAAGTGAAGAAATACTTTGTTGCAATCCTGTTGCTGTACTTGATTGAGATATTTGCACAACCAAGCCTTTAAATTTTCTGTTTGGATAGGCCTCAACTTCAATATTAGCTGTGTCACCATATTTTACTTTTTGAATATCATTTTCACCTACTTCAACATCCACTTTCATTTTACTCATATCAGCCACACGCATAATTTCGGTACCTGCCATTTGAGCGGTACCCACAACTCGCTCTCCTTTTTTTATAAACAATTTTGAAACGATGCCTTTCATAGGTGAATAAATGGTTGTCTTTCGAAGTGTTTGAACTGCTTCGGTAACATTGGCTTGAGCGCTAGCAACGCCATACTGATTTCCTTTAATTGTTTCCACCGCAGCTTTATAATTGGCCTGTGCTGTTTTATAAGCGGCTTCGGCACTTTCAAATTCAACTGCACTAATCACTTTATCTTCGAACAAATCGCGGTTTCTTAAAAATGTAGCACTTGCTTGATCTAACTGAGCTTTGGCTTGTGCAGTGAGCGCACTTGCATTAGAAACGGATGAACGTGTTTGATTTAATTGCGCATTGGCTTTATTTACCATCGACTTATAAATAGTGGCATTAATACTTGCCATCACTTGGCCTTTTTTAACACTATCACCTTCTTCAACAAATAATTCCATAACCTCTCCAGAAACATCGGGACTAATTTTTACTTCAGAAACAGGATAAATTTTTCCACTAGCAGTTACAGTTTCAATAATATCATGTTTACCTACTTCTTCAATTGCAACTTTGGTTGTTTTATCTGCACCAATTAAACCTGCTTTTTGTAAGGCAAGAAATAAAATTAAAATTCCTAATACAGTTCCTACTATCCAATAAATTCTTTTTTGTGACATAAACTTGTATTATAATTTTAGTTGATTACCCATGTAGTAATCAAGTACTTTTAATTTAAAAATTAAATCGTATTTTGAAGAGAGCACAGACGAACTTGCGTTGAAAAAACTATTGAGAATGGATGTATACTCAAACGTATTAATCATACCAATAGCAAATCGTTTTACAGCAAAATCGAGTGCTCGTTCGGCAGCATCTTGCGCTCGCTTTGCGGCATTGTACTTTTGAGAAGATGCTTTTGCTTCTTCGTAAGCTTTATAAATATCTTGCTTTAATTTTTGCTTATCGCTATCCATTACTATTTGTTGCGAAACCAAACCAATTTTTGCTTTTTGAATATTGGTATTCGCACTAAAGCCATTAAAAATTGGAACAGTTAATCCAAGTCCAATATTTGCTCTAATATTATCTCCATACTGATTAAATAAAGATCTGGTTCGTGTTTGAAAACTATAATTTGGTCTGGTTATTGGATACTCTGAATTTCCTAATTTAACAGTACCGATGGGTGTTTCTCCAGCGTAGGTTTGCCCAATAATATCTTTAATTGTTGATGAGTAATTGGTTCCTAGGCTTCCGATTAAAGAGAGTTGCGGATATTGTACAGCTTTTGCAATATCAAGTGTTTTTTTAGCAGACATCAATTTCAACTCATTAAATTTCATTTGATGTTGATTTTTTAAGGCGATAGAATAAATGCCTTCGGGGGTTGGTAGTGAATACAATGAGGATAATTCAGAAATATTCATTTCAGGCGCAACAATATCAAACTCTTGTTCAAAATTAAAATTCATAAGGGCCCGTAATTGCAATAATGCAATTCGCTCATCAGCTTTAGCACTAACTAAATTGGCGGTATCTGTTGACAATTGTGATAACATTTGCGCCACATTCAATTCGGGCAATTGTCCTGCATTGGCAAACTTAACTGTTTGAATATATTGTTCGTTATCAAGTTTGAGTTGACCTTCATTAATTTTCACTTGCTCGCGCGAAAGTAAGACACGCAAGAATCCTGTTGCAACATTCAACGCAATATCATCTTTCAATTGATTATAGGCTGAATTAGCTGCTTGTGCGTCAAGTTGACTTTGTTCGATTTGATGTTTTCTTTGAAACCATCCAAACAATAAAGTTTGAGATGATAATCCAAGATTATTATAGGCAAAACCTGATGTAACAAACTGATTTGAAGTAGGATCAATTGAACGACCATAAGACTCCCCCAAACTAGCATCACCATTGAGTGAAGGCAATCTACTATTTCGATTTTGTTGTAATACTAACCTTGCTAAACGTTCATTGAGTTCAGAGGAAGCCACTTGCAAATTATTATCCATTGCATATTGAATACAATTTTGCAGCGTCCACTTGATATTTGAATTGGATTTTGCTTCATACTGTACAGGCTTTGTTTCTTGTTTTTTTTCTTCAGGTAATTTTTCGATAATGGTTTCTTTCTTCTTCTTAATCTCCTTTTTTGTTGATTGTGGTTGAACAGTCTTATTTTTAACTTGCTTTTCCTTCTTTAATTTATCATCTATCGTTGTCTGCGAAGGCTCACTTTTATTCGAATCTTCCTTTTTATCTTCAACAATTTTCTCAACCTCTGTCTTTGGTTCAGTTATAATTGGTTTGTTCAAATCTGCCTTCACTTTATTACCATAAACTTGTTGCGGTATCTTTTTCTCTACAGAATCGTATTTGGTTGGTATATATTTTCCTTTGGGTTGAGCATTAGAATTTATAAAAAACAGAAGCGATAGAAGGGCTAACGAAATGAGTCTGAATATTTTCATGATTGCAAAAATAACGTAAACTAATATTTATGAGTCGTAAATTTAGTAAAAGGTTTTTCCTTTATCTTTGATTTCTTAGAAAAGAATTTTATGATTGCAGATGTATTAGTAATAGGTTCGGGTATAGCAGGATTAACATACGCATTGAAGACCTCTTTAAATCGACCTGATTTAAAGATAATTGTTCTTACCAAAACCATAGAAGATGAAACCAATACAAAGTATGCGCAAGGTGGCGTTGCAGCCGTATTTGATAGTGAAAAAGACAGTTATGATAAACATATTCAGGATACATTGATTGCTGGCGATGGTTTGTGTACACAAAGTATCGTTGAAATTGTGGTAAAGGAAGGTCCTGAAAGAATAAAAGAAATCATTCAATGGGGCACTGATTTTGATAAAGAAACAGATGGAGATTATAAATTAGGTAAAGAAGGTGGCCATTCTGAAAACAGAATTTTACATCATAAAGATATTACTGGAAAGGAAATGGAACGTGCCTTACTCCAAAAAGTACATGAACAAAAAAATATCGAAATTATTGATCATTGCTTTGTTATTGATATTATTACCCAGCATCATTTAGGCAAACTTATTACCAAAGCAACACCTAATATTGAATGTTATGGGGTTTATGTTTTAAATCTGGAATCAAATCAAACCGAAAAAATTCTTTCAAAAGTAACCATGCTTGCAACTGGTGGCTGCGGACAAGTTTATAGAATTACAACCAATCCTAAAATTGCTACTGGTGATGGTGTGGCCATGGTGTATAGAGCAAAAGGGCGAATCGAAAATATGGAGTTTATTCAATTTCATCCAACCGCATTGTATGAACCAGGGAAACGCTTTGGACAAGCTTTTTTAATTACAGAAGCAGTTAGAGGAGATGGTGGCATATTAAGAAATAGCAAAGGTGAAGAGTTTATGGCGAATTATGATGCCCGCCTTTCGTTAGCACCTCGTGATATTGTAGCACGAGCAATTGATAATGAAATGAAAGTATTGGGTGACGAACATGTATATCTTGATTGTAGACATATGGATATGGAAAAATTCAAAGAGCATTTTCCGAATATCTATGAAAAATGCAAAAGTATAGGTATTGACGTTTCAAAAGATATGATACCTGTTGCTCCAGCAGCTCATTATAGTTGCGGTGGTATTAAAGCAAATGAATTTGGCGAATCATCAATCAATCGCTTGTATACCTGTGGCGAAGCTGCAAGTTCGGGTTTGCATGGGGCTAATCGGTTAGCAAGTAATTCATTATTAGAGGCTGTAGTATTTAGTCATCGATGTTATGAACATACCATTCAACATATTGAAGAATATCAAATTCAAACAAATATTCCAGATTGGGATGCGGAAGGCACATCAGAACCAAAAGAAATGATTTTAATTACGCAAAGCATCAAAGAGTTACAATTAGCGATGAGTGATTATGTGGGTATTGTAAGAAGTAATGTTCGTTTAGAACGTGCGATGAAACGATTGGATTTATTGCATTTCGAAACTGAGCAATTGTACAAAACCACAACCCTTTCACCACAATTATTAGAGTTGCGAAATTTAATTACAATTGCTTATTTAATTGTCAAATGTGCCCAATTTAGAAAAGAAAGCAGGGGTTTACATTTTACTGTTGACTACCCACAAAAAAGTGAAATTATTGAGAATATTATTTTGTAGTTGGAAGTAAAAATCACTTCTGCAACTTATCTCTCCGAAGCCTGTGGCTTTGAGAGTGTTATGTTCTTTCTTGGCTTTGCCAATTACAATTTACGAATAGAGTTAT
>DAOOQH010000228.1:0-5234 GCA_035388625.1 Chitinophagaceae bacterium
CTTAATTTTGTTCTGATTGTTTTAAAAACGAGACTTAGCAATGAGTCTCGTTTTTTATTTTTGAGCTTTTTTACTTTATGCATTTATACCGATACATTCATTTAGTTCATCAAAAAGTGTTGATATATAATATATGTATGAAATCCAAACCCCATCGACCATAAAATGATAGAGAATATTATATTGATAGTTGGTATAAAATATGAATCCAGAATAACGAAGAAATCGGACATTATAATTATACTATCCTTCAAGAAATTTAGATTTACTTCATCTATTTCAAATCTCCTAACATTGCCTTTACTTGTTGATTCATAGGATCTAATTTTAAGGCATGATATAATATAGGTTTAATGAATTCATCATTGCCAGTTTGATGATACACAACGGCTACATTAATTATGGTTTGCACATGATCAGGATTTAACATGATGGCATGTAAAAGATATTTTTTTGCAAGAGGTAAATTATTTTCTTGCATAGCAATATAGCCTAAATGACTTTGTGTTAAGGCTAATTTAGGATTTTCATTCTGAACAAAAAGAAACACTTTTTTCGCCTCCACCAAATTATTCGCTTCTAAATAAGCCAGTCCTAACTTATTTTGAAAATCTAATGAAAGTGGTTTTAGTGCAACCGATTTAAGTAAAAAACCAATACTCTTTTCAACATTCTTTTGTTTCAAATAAGCCTCCCCTATTCTATAACAAGTCCATGCATCTGAAATATTCTTTACATCTAATTCATTTGCAAGCTTGGTAATTTTCTCGAAATTCTCGATTAAAAAATAAGCTCTAATCAAATCAAAATCTGCATCTTTATTGGTATCAATACCCGCTTTTGTTAAATAATAAAATGCGCTATCAACTAATCCTCTATTCGATTCATATCTTTCATAAAACTCGAGATAAGCTCTAGCCATTGTCTTGGCATTCATTTGATCATTATTATAACAAACCAAACCTAAAAATTTTGCAATTTCATTTTTGTTTTCAACTTGTGGCTTTCTTCGAATAAAGTGATCTGTAACTGCAACATGTGGGATATCTATACTTCCATTTTTCGGCATATGACAGGTAATGCAATTATCCGATTTTGCGTTTCGATTCGCTAATGATTCAGAGCAATCATCCTTAGCACCATGACAGTTTTTACATGCATTGATATATTGTTCTTGAGGTGTAAACTTTACACTAATATGTGGATTATGACAATTTATACAACTCATTTTTCCTGAATTGACATAACAATTACTCATTTTCATGCGTTCAACATGACTTGCCATGATCATATTATTTTCGCCTCCACTATAAGAAGGCATAAATACATTCATGGTTTTATTTAATTGATGCGAAGGCATAAAATCTGAAAATGATTTACCATCATTTAAAACTGCAATCCCTTGCAAATGACATCGTTGACACAAATTATTTTGCTGCTCTGTTGAGAGCTTACCAGGGTTTACGATGGTATAATCCGAAAATTTTGAAGTGTCAACTATATTTCCATTTTGCTTATCTGTTACATGTAAACTACCCGGGCCATGACAGCGTTCGCAATCAATACCCAATGGAATATTGGTGTACTTATTTAGACTACCTTCAACCAAATCTGGATACCCATTATGACATGTAATGCATTCCATTTCAATTTTGCGATCAAAACGTGTATTCATACCCTTTTCAAAACCTGGAGCTAAATCCCATTTGCCTTTTTGGGTATAAAAGGTAATGGGCGCTTGATGCAAATAACCATTGATATTGATGAGATGAGAATTGGTATGCTGTCCGCTACCAACTATATAACTTACCTTTTCGGTTCTTTTATGCACAGTATCTTTACCGAGTAAACGGTATTCAAGAATTGCTAAACTATCGCCATCCCAATAAGGTTTATAATAAAAATCTTTCACTGAATCGTACACCAAACCTTTTGCACTTGAATAATCAGCGGCTGATTTTGCTTTATTGGCAAGACCCCAGCTTTGTCCCATCCCTGTTTGAATAAAAGTTTCGAATATACCTAAGTGACACGATTTACAAGTTTCCATACCTACATAAGTAGCTTTGCCTTTTTGGGTATTTAAATAAAGTTCTTTCTCCTCTGAATTGCAATTAAACAATACAAACCCAAGTGATAAACCAAACAAACTAAATAGAACAATCGCTCTCATGTTGTGTAAATATATATCTTCGAGCTTATTAAACTTTCGAACAATGCGGAAATTTTGGATTCAAATTTTTTTATTCTGTATGCTCTTTACAAAGAATCAAAATCTCTATTGTCAAAATCTTGATATAGATATTTTAAAAGAAATAAATATCAATAGAAATACAAAGCTTGATCCATCATTCAAAATTATTTCTACAACAGAAGGTTATCTGGGCATTGGAATACCGATTTCTGTATGCGTAACTGCTCTTGCCAGAAAAGATAAACTTCTTTTAGAAAAAGGATTGAATATGTCACTTGCCTTAGCTATCAATACCCTAGGCACGTATTCGCTGAAACGTACAATCAATCGAGACAGACCTGGTGTTACATACCCAACTATTCAGGCTTTAGAATCTGAACGGCACTATTCGTTTCCATCTGGACATACATCGAATGCCTTTGTAACAGCTACTTCCCTGAGTTTAAATTTCAAAAAATGGTATATTGTTGTCCCCTCTTATGTTTGGGCATGTGGCGTTGGCTATTCGAGAATGCATTTGGGTATGCACTATCCAAGTGATGTGGTGGCCGGTGCCGTGTTAGGAATGGGTTCAGCATGGGTAAGTTATAAGGCCAATCGATGGATTAAAAATTATTATTATAAAAAGTATAATCAAAATAATAAGGCATGAATTCAATAAAAAAGATTGTGATTATTGGTGGAGAAAGTACAGGTAAATCAACCTTATGTAAACAACTTGCCGCCTATTATAAAACCACTTGGGTGAATGAATTTGCACGAAATTATTTAGAAAATTTAGATAGAGATTACAATCAAACCGACTTGATAGAAATTGCTAAAGGTCAAATTTTACTTGAAGATGAATTAGCAAAAAAGGCAAATAAATATCTATTTTGCGATACCGATTTACATGTATTACAAGTTTGGAGTGAATATAAATATCAGGATTGCGATCGATTTATTTTAGATCAAATTGCTACAAGAAAATACGATGCCTATATCATTACGTCACCCGATTTCCCTTGGGAACCTGATCCATTAAGGGAACATCCTGAGCCTGAATTGCGTGCGTACTTCTTTAGGCAATATCTCAATTTAATCGAAAATACAAATCTGCCAATTTGTGTAGTAAGAGGAAATCAAGTAGAAAGAATGAATATGGCTATTGACTATATTGATAAGCTTTCTGATGCAATTAAGCATTGATCAATTTCTCAAGCGCCTCATCATACAAGTCTTTCCATTGATTTATTTCACCCCAGTTTTCGCCATTTACCAAAATAGAAGACGCAGTCACTTCTCCTAATTTCTCATAAGGGCAATTGGTTAGCATGGCCTCAAAAGAATTGATATTCTCTTTTTTCACACTCACTATAATTCTACCTTGAGCTTCACCAAATAAATAGGCATCGGCACGTAATGACGAATCAGCTTGAGAACAAACAAAACCTAAATCTCTTTGCTTGGCGCTTTCAATAAGAGATACAAACAATCCACCTTCAGCTAAATCATGTGCCGACTCAACTAATTGCGACTGAATTAATTTTAAAACTGTTTGTTGAACCAAATACTCCTCATCCATATTAAAATAAGGCGCAGGCGATAATTCCACACCTTTTATTTTATGTAAATATTCGCTACTGCTGATATCATTTCTACTTTTTCCAATCAAATAAATTAAATCACCTTCTTGTTTAAAATCCATGGTCATACGCTTGATAATATCTTCAATAACACCTACCATACCTATCGTTGGAGTTGGATAAACAGCGCCATCGGGCGATTGATTATAGAAACTTACATTACCGCCAGTTACTGGTGTATCAAGTTTTATACAAGCTTCACTCATGCCTTTAAGCGCATACACAAACTGATAATATACTTCTGGATTATATGGGTTACCAAAATTTAAACAATTAGTAATTGCCGCTGGTACAGCACCACTACAAATAATATTTCGCGCAGCTTCACAAACGGCAATCATACCACCTACTTTAGGATCAGCATGAACATATCGGCTATTACAATCAACAGTGCAAGCAATTCCCTTTTGAGTTTCTTTTACCCATACCACTGTTGAATCGCTGGGCGAATTTGTACTTGTATTGGCTGTTCCTACCATACTATCGTATTGATCGTAAACCCAACGTTTACTTGCAATATTTGGCAAAGTAATTATTTGTTCGGCAATTGATTTTAAATCGCTTGGTAATTCAATTTGATCAATTGAAAACTGATCACGTTGTGCAAAATAAGTTGGCTCTGTATATTCACGTTGATAAACTGGTGCGCCGCCGCCTAATACTAAACTTTCGGCTGGAATTTCAGCAACCAATTCATCATTCATATAAAATTTCAAGAGTGGATCTTTGGTCACTTCTCCAATATTTTCGCAATGAATATCCCATTTATCGAAAATATCGGTCACAATTTTCTCCTGTCCTTTTTTAACTACAATAAGCATTCTTTCTTGACTTTCACTCAGTAACATTTCCCATGCTTTCATATTCTTTTGTCGAGTAGGCACTTTATCCAAATGAATGATCATGCCATGTTCGCCTTTAGCACTCATTTCGGAAGTACTACATGCGATTCCTGCAGCGCCCATATCTTGCATACCAATGATAGCATCCGTTTCAACTAATTCCATGCAAGCCTCGAGTAATTTTTTTTCTTGAAAAGGATCACCGACTTGAACAGCTGGCAAATCCTTTGCGCTATCTTCATTGATATCAGCGCTTGCAAAACTTGCTCCTCCAATACCATCTTTTCCCGTATCACTTCCAACAATAAACACTGGATTACCTTCACCATATGAAGTAGCAGAGACTGTTTTACCAGTCTTCATTACACCCACACTCATTGCATTGACCAATGGATTGGTGCTATAACAATCTTCAAAATAAACTTCACCACCAACAGTTGGCACGCCAAAGCAATTTCCGTAATGGCTAATTCCCTTTACAACACCTTTTAGCAAGTGCTTTGTTTTATCATCATTGATATAACAAAGCACTTGCTAAAAGGTGTTGTAAAGGGAATTAGCCATTACGGAAAT
>DAOOQH010000229.1:0-5208 GCA_035388625.1 Chitinophagaceae bacterium
AATTTTATGAGCAGGTGGTGCACAAACACTGGTATTAGTGAGTGTATTGATACTTACTGCTGAGATACTTCCTGCACAAATAGTACCTGTATAGGTTGGTATACAATGGCAAAAAGATAATGAACCTGTTGTGAAGGATTGAATACCACAACTAAGCGCAGGACCATCTGCATTTTGAGGAAGAACAGCCCAATAATAAGTTGTATTTGGTAATAATGTGCCTGGATTAAATGTAGTACCTGGTTGGTTTGTAGAGACTTGAACAATTGGATCAAAATTAGCTACATCGGTTGGGCTTGTATCTAAAAAAACATCATAGCCAGTTGGTGAACCTCCACCACTTCCCCAGCTAAGGATTGGTGTATTACATGTTGCTAAACTAGCATCCGCTGGACTAAAATTAATCGCGCAATTCGGTGGAGCAGGAATTCTAACTTGTACTTCAACAGAAAAACGAAACGGACTCGCTGGTGAGAAATCAGTCCAATTGGTTGCACCAGTTGGTGAGGCGTAATAAAACGTACCGCTTCTAATTGGATTTTCGCTTTGGTAGGCAAAACTGATATTTACTGTGCCTGTTTGTCTAACTCCAACAAAATAATCGCCTGAAACTGCAATATTTGGAACTGGAATGAATGCAGTTCCTGCGGCTTGTGTTAATACAGCTGATTCCCAAAGAAGGGTTCCAGGTGTGCCACCGGCACCCGTTGCGTCCCAAATACCCATTTTATATGTCTGAGTTGGTGCCGCAGTTGCAGCAAAATCAACTTTAATTTCATTGATTTGTGGAGGTGCTGTATAAGGTGGAGTAACACCAGGATTTGAATTGAACTTCGCTACAAAATCACCCGTTCCGCCATTAAATCCTACTCCGCCTGAATTTGGTAATGCAGCATTTTTATACGAGTATACATTTTGAGTGATGACCATATTCCATGTTTTAGAATTGTTTGAAAGATTATCATCTGAAGGTATTGAAACTGTAACCACATCATTGGTGCTAAGTAAGGCCGGTGAATAAGTAGCAAATGAAACAACCGTGCTGGCACCTGGTGCTAAACTAGCAATTATTTGTGTGTTTGAAAATGAATTTGTACCTGTAATATTTAAACTAACTGGTAAATTGATTTGAGGAACTACACCTGAATTTGTTATATTAGCTTGAATAATAGTAGGAGCACCATATTCAATTGGCATTTTACCTAAGGTGTAAATATTAGCAACATTGGCATCATTATTCACAACTGTCCCAAATTCAATGGCTGCTCTAAAGGCAGTAAGTTGCATTATAGAGGAGCCAATTACTGGAGCTAATGTAGAATTATATCTTCTGCAAGTATTAAGTGTTCCGCTTGTACTATTCCCATTTGCAGAGGCAAAAGCATGCCCAACATTTCCTGATGAATTATTTCGAACAACCATCATTTGCAAATTGGTCCCTGGCGTATTAGGATAGCTAAATGGTGCAATTAAGTTGACCCCTGCAAACCCAACTGCAGTCCAGTTCATAGCGCCTGAATAAACTAAAGTATACCCAGTAATATCAGGATAGGTTCCGGCGGCTGTAAAAGTAGAGGCTGCGGTTGTACGTAAATAGATATTCACATTCGTAAAAGGCAGGACAGTTAATGTTGACATATTAAACCGAATAAAGCTGATTGGCAATGGGGCAGAAGTTGTTTGCGCGCTTATTTCGGCTTGTGTATAAATATGTTCACTACAATGATAAGTACTTGAACCCATCGGCCCGTTACCTGTTGTTCCAGGATTTGCGGTTATTGTTACCGTCTGTGAATAAAGAGTTGAACATGAAAAGAGAATAAATGCCAAGCTTCCATAAAGAATCCTGAGAATTGATTTTGATAATGGGGGTTTTGTGTTTGTTTTTTGTTTCATATAGCGTAATTTTTTTGTGATGAATTCATAAATTTATGTTATTAAAAAACAAATTAAAAGGCTATTAACAAAAAATATTTGTTTTATCTAAAATTGATAAATGTCATTTTTTTAAATATGATTCTAATTTTGTTTAGTTTTGAGCTTTATGAGTCAACCATTTATAGCCATCATTCAGCACCTGCGCTTCCCATTTTCTATTTTATTACTTCCTATTTTCCTATTTTCATTAAGTGAAATCAATTTAGATCTGGTAAATCATGTTGACGTATGGATTTTATTCTTTATTCTTCATTTTTTAGTTTATCCATCAAGTAATGCATATAATAGTTTGCAAGATCAAGATAAAGGCAGTATTGGACTTATAAAAAAGCCATTGCCAGCTACAATTGAGTTGAAACTCGTAACCATCATTTTTGATATAGTAGCGATTTTGATTTCACTCTATATTAATTCTATCACCGCCATCGGGGTGTTGGTTTATATTGTTTTTTCACGCTTATATAGTTTTAGAGAGATACGATTAAAAAAATATCCGATCATTGGATTTCTTACCGTTTTTGTTTTTCAAGGTTTTTGGATTTATTGTCTAGTGCATTTTTCAATAACACAGGATCAGCCCCTTTCCATCTTAAATGCAATCGTTGCCAGTTGTTTAATTGGTGCTATGTATCCATTGTCTCAAATTTATCAACATCAACAAGATAAAGATGATGGTGTTATGAGCATCAGTTATACACTGGGTTATAGAGGTACATTTGTTTTTTCTGGTATTTTATTTATCATTGGATCTGCACTATTTTCTATCGATCATTTGAATCAACATCGAGAAATTGATATTATAATCTTTTCAATATCTCAATTACCTATCATTTCGTATTTCTTATTTTGGTTTTATCAAGTATGGAAGGATGAATTGAAAGCTAATTTCGAACATACCATGCGAATGAATATAATCGCCTCTGTTTGCATGAATACCTGCTTTGTCATTTTGTTTTTTATGAAGCGGTAAGTATTGACTACCTTAGTTGCCTCAAATTCATTCTAACCTAACTTAAGTTTAATCATTGGCCTTTATAAATTCAATTGGACTAGCAAATGCTCCTTTCAAGCACGCACAATCAGATATCTTGCAATTTATTCTGGAGATGTATAAAGTTCCTGAGCTTGAAATTGATAAGGTTAAGCGATTATATGAAAGAAGTGAAATTTCAACTCGTTACTCAGCAATAGATGATTTTTCTATAGAGAAACAACAATGGACCTTTTTTGAGCAAGATGCAATGACTTCTGTTGAAAAAAGAATGAAGAAATTTTTTGAAATTGCGCCTAATTTATGCGTTAAGGCCATTTTAAATTGTGTAACCAATCAGCAGCTATCAGAAATTACTCATATTATCACCGTAAGTTGTACTGGAATTTCTGCACCCGGGTTAGATATTCAATTGATACAATATCTAAAGCTCGATTCATCTCTTCAGCGATCGAGTATTAATTTTATGGGATGTTATGCTGCCATCCACGCTCTCAAACAAGCCAATACAATTTGCCAATCAACACAAGATGCTAAAGTACTTATAGTTGATATTGAGTTATGCACCTTGCATTTTCAAGACAGTTATTCAATGGATAATATTGCTTCTTCATTACTATTTGCAGATGGTGCGGCAGCGGTATTAGTAAGCAATGATCAAGGGTTATTTGAAATAGAAGATTTTTATTCAGAGGTGGCATTAAAAGGTTATCATGATATGGCTTGGGATATTTCATCGAGTGGATTTCAAATGGTTTTGAGTGCTTATATCCCCTTGATTATAGCAGAAAATATTGAATCAATGTTGATGAATTCGCTAGCTAAAATGAAGATTACAAAAGAAGAAATAAAGCACTGGGCCATCCATCCGGGGGGTAAAAAAATTGTAACTGAAATTGCAAAGGCATTATCACTTTCAGAACAAGATACTGCCATCTCTCGGTCGATATTAAATGATTATGGCAATATGTCTTCTGTTACCATTTTATATTTATTAGAACGAATGAGTAAAAATATAAAAGCCGCGAATGAACTTGTTTATGCTGCAGCATTTGGACCTGGATTAACCATTGAAACTATGTTTTTGCGATCATGTTGAATTTCAAGCAAAGAAGTTTAGAAAAGGAGCTTTTAGATAATAATCTTGTTCCCTTTGAAGATATTCGTCAAAACCTGATTGAATTAAATACAATTAATTCACTGCTTGGCGGACATAAAATTACTTTAGATGGTATTAAGTCTTTTATTCGAAATCATAATGAACCTATCATTATTGTTGAGATTGGATGCGGTGGAGGTGATAATCTCTTTGTGATAGAAAATTTTTTGAAGAAGAAAAAAATCAAATTCCAATTAATAGGTATTGATATCAAACAAGAATGTATTGATTATGCTCGGCAACAATATCCCTCTATCCGTTTTATCTGTTCTGATTATAGAGAGGCAGTTTTAGATACTAAACCAGACATCATGTTTAGTTCGCTATTTTGTCATCATTTTTCAAATATCGAATTAGTGAGTATGCTTCAATACATGTATGAACATTCGAAGAAGGGTTTTTTTATCAATGATTTAGAGCGAAATCGATTGGCATATTTTTTAATTCAATTTCTAACTTCCATCTTCTCTAAATCATACTTAGTTAAAAATGATGCACCGCTTTCGGTTGCTCGAAGTTTTGTAAAAGAAGATTGGATAAATTTGTTTCACCTGGCCTCTATATCCTCTTATCAAATAAGTTGGAAATGGGCATTTAGATATTTGGTGATTGTAAAATCGAGTGAATCTTTATAATCCCATTGCCAAAATATTAGCGATATGTGCTGTTTTGATAGGCAATTTTTCATGTTTGATATAACCATCTAAATGCATTAAACATGATACATCTGTTGAGATAATATATTCTGCACCTACTTCCAAGGCACTTTGCACTTTGGTTTGCGACATGCCAATTGAGATCGGTTCGTATTTAACAGCGAAGGTGCCACCAAAACCGCAACATGTTTCGCATTCTTTCATTTCACGAAGCTCTAAACCTTTCACGTTGGCCAGTAATTTTCGAGGTCCTGATTTTATACCACATTCGCGTAATGCACCACAAGCATCATGGTAGGTTGCGATCGCGTTTAATTCTGAACCTAAATTTTCAATTTTCATGATATCAACTAAAAATTCGGTGAGCTCAAACGATTTTTTAGTAATGGCTTTTGCCTCATTATGACTTGAGGAATTATCGAATATTTTTTCAAAGCATAATGAGGCAAAAGCCATTACCAAAA
>DAOOQH010000230.1:0-5206 GCA_035388625.1 Chitinophagaceae bacterium
ATAATAATAGAGGGTTATTAAGATATTTTACTTCTCTTCATCCAAAGGTTATCTGTGAGAGAATGCTTGGCTGAAATATCAATTATAGTTAATCCTATTTTATATAAACGCTTTTATTTGACAATCTTCTACCGAATATGAAAAATGACTTATACTAACAGTAAACATCAAGAAGGAATGATTACGGAAAAATCAGTATTGGACAATATTCAATTACCCATTTATAAAGTTCATCCACTTCAAAGTCAGAAATGGCAATACAGCCAATTGTCCAATCTGTATTTAAAAATTCTTTTTCTTGAATTTTAGTATGATTATTTGGGAATCCATGAATTTTTATATCCCCACCTGCCTTTCTACCTTGCATAGCTGCATAAGTTGAATCTTGAAAATTTGGATAAGAGATATTGAGATTGGTATGGTATGAACTAATCGTATCTCGTTTATCAATATAATACAAACCTTCAGGTGTTCGTAAATCACCTTCAAATTGCTTTTTACCTTCAGGTTCCATACCTAAAGAGATCATATACTTTTTTACTTTTTTACCTAAATGATAAGTATACATTTCTCGTTTTGCTTTAAAAACCACAATACTATCTATCGGTTCATTCACCTCTAAATAAGTTTCAAAATATCCAAGTCGACGATGATGCTGTGCAAATGAAAGAGAAGAAATAAAGAGGGCGACAATAAATAAAAATATTTTTTTCATATATAATTAGAGGCGTAAAAATATCTAAATAAAAATAGACAAGTTGTTAAACAAAAATTATAATCTTGAAAGTGATAAATTTATAAAAGCTGGCAAAGGATATCACTGAACCCAGATTGTATGAAGCTATTTGAGATGCCAATCTTGGTTGCGATACAAAACCCCTTGATAAGATTAAAAAAAATACTTAATGATAATCCGAAAGGCTCACCTAAAACAATATTGAAAGAAATTGAATAGGATGGCTTCGCAGATTCTAACAATTTTGGTGCACCTAATAAAGTATTTCGTCTTTGCGAGGAGGAACGACGAAGCAATCTCAATGAATTGTTCAAACTCAGACTGCTTCGTACCTCGCAGTGACGGCACTAACACAAAAGTGCCAAATTCTTGTGAGAAGGAACACGAAGCAATCTCATTTTTGATTTGGTGCAGCTTAACATATAATCATTAAATATTTTGATAATCATTCTACAAAAATCGATCCTTCATATCTTCACTCGGCATCATACAAGATTCCGATTTTCCAAACCATCGATATCGATTTCGTGCTACAAAATCATAGATAGAATCACGTATAAATGGAGGAATAAAAATCATAATATAAAATAATTTCCATCCACCATCTAAATTTCTACAAATTCGCAAAGCTGCACTGGATTTTGTATAAGCCTTATTATGATCAATAAAAATAACAGAATTTAATTCTTCAGTTGAAATATTATTTTGCTTAAGGAGTTGCTTGCCAATTTCACTTTGTAATGAAGCGAATTTAAGATGTTTATGTTGATCTCGCTTGCTCGCAAATTTCACCCAAAAACTACAAAAATTACAAACCCCATCAAACAAAACTATTTTTTGATTCATTAATTTTCGAGTTCTTTTAAAAACTTCTTTATGAGTTCATGTGTTGTCGCACTTACCGGCACCATGGGTAAGCGTAACTCGTTAGCACAAAGCCCCATTTCGCTCATGGCACATTTAACCCCAGAAGGATTGCCCTCAGCAAATAATAAATTAATACCATCTAATAATTGATACTGCACTTTTTGAGCATGAGAAAAAGCATGATGAAGGGCAGATTGAATCATATCCTTCATATGTTTAGGAAAGGCATTGGCAGCTACTGAAATCACACCATCGAACCCACAAGCCACTAAAGGTAGTGCCAAATTATCGTCTCCACTCAATAATGTAAAATGCTTTGGTCTATTTTTAACCAGCTCCATACATTGATTCATGATACCACTTGCTTCTTTCATTGCAATAATATTTTCACATTCATTTGCAAGTTGAAGTGTTGTGGCAGCTGTCATATTTGATGCGGTGCGGCTAGGTACATTATATAAAATAATTGGCACCGGACAATGCTTATTAATTTCTTTGTAATGAGCCACAATACCAGCTTGAGATGGTTTGTTGTATGAAGGTGAAACACTTAATATTGCATCTACTTTATCCATTGGATAGACTTCAAACTGTTTCACAATTTCAGCAGTATTGCTTCCACCTATGCCACATACGATAGGAACACGCTTATTCGTTTTTTCAATAATATTAATGAGGATATCTAATTTTTCGGGTGTGCTTAATGTTGGTGTTTCACCCGTTGTACCTAAGGCTACCAGATAATCTACCCCACCTTCAATGACAAAGTCAACTAGTTTTTCAAGCGCTTTAAAATCAATTGTTTTATTTTGTTGGAAGGGTGTTATTAATGCAACACCAGTTCCTTTAAATTTTCTTGCGCTCATACGGTTTTATATTTAATGTAGTATTTATTCTTTGTATCAATCCTTCAATTGAAACTTCATTATCCATTGGAATCAAAACATCTGAACAATGTTTAAAATGCTCGATATAGGCGCCTACCCTGCATCTTGCGTATGACATATAGGAAATAAATTGAAGTTGGGGACAATTATTTAGATAGAGGTTAAGCAAGATATCATATCGCTTCACAATAAATCGATCGGTACGCGGACTATATGGTAGAGAAGATTTTTTATCTAAATCGTCCCAACTAAATGATTGTAAATAGACATTATGTTCTCTTTCTTTTTTGTCAATAAAAATGAGTACTTCACAATCGTATCCTAATTTCTCTAATTGTTTTTGATAATTACTAATGATTTCTTGAGATGAATAATCACTGAAATAACAGATGATACCAATGCGATATGCATTTGAAAAATTGACAAATTCGTGTTTAATATTTTCATTAGGTTGAAATAATGAAGTATTACTCGATGTTTGGATCGGTATAATACGTTCTTGTATTTTCTTGAAAAAGGACAATGGAAAATGATTAAATGTTTAGCTGTCTATATTGAATTGCGTTTGATTTGAGCTTAAGATAATTCTTCATAGAATCCCATTTTAGAAAATTTTTCGATTCGATCAGAAATACGTTTTTCAGCATCCATGGCTGATAGCTCTTTCAATGTTTTTACAATATATTTTTTGACAGTAACCGCCATTTCTTCGGGATAGGTGTGCGCACCGCCGAGGGGCTCAGGAATAATACCATCAACCAATCCAAATGAATTCATATGTTTTGGCGTTAGTTTCAATTGTTCAGCTGCAGTTTCTTTAAAATCCCAAGTACGCCATAATATACTCGAACAACTTTCGGGTGAAATAACAGAGTACCACGTATTTTCGAGCATCATCACACGATCGCCAATAGCAATACCAAGTGCACCACCACTTGCGCCTTCGCCAATGATAATACAAATAACAGGTACGGTTAAATTAAACATTTCAAAAAGATTTCGGGCGATGGCTTCACCTTGACCTCTTTCTTCGGCCTCCAATCCAGGAAAAGCGCCAGGGGTGTCGATAAAAGTCACAATCGGTTTATTAAACTTCTCAGCTAATTTCATCAATCGCAAAGCTTTTCTATAACCTTCAGGATTTGCCATACCAAAATTGCGTAATTGACGCATTTTCGTATTGACTCCTTTTTGGTGACCAATCACCATCACCGTTTGCTCATCATTGAGCATGGCAAAACCACCTACAATGGCTTTATCGTCACGCACATTGCGATCACCATGTAATTCTTGGTATTTTGAAAAAACTCTTGAAATATAAAAATTAGTATATGGTCTTTCAGGATGTCGACTTAATTGCACCCTTTGCCAATCATTTAAGTTGGAATAAATATCTTTTCGTGTGGATTCAATTTTGGCCTCAAGCTCTTTGATAGCCGAGCTCATATCTACTTTCGTTTTGTCGCCAACCTCTTTTATTTTTTCAATTTCTTCATAAAGTGCTTCAATTGGTTTTTCAAAATCTAGATATTGCATGATACTTAATTATTGTAGCTCAAACGTACACCAAATAGTTCATTTTTGAAAGTTGAATAGAAAGATTTTGAAAATTTTAAAACTTGATTATCTTTGCACTCCGCTTGACAGTCAGGAACATGAAAATGTACTTGAAAATAAAGTAAACGGACCGGTAGTTCAGTTGGTTAGAATGCCGCCCTGTCACGGCGGAGGTCGCGGGTTCGAGTCCCGTCCGGTCCGCAAAAATCCCCACAATTTATTGATGGGGATTTTTTGTTTGAAAATCCCTCACACAATATCTCGCATCAAATTCACTAAAATTCTTATTTAAGCTACTTTTTTATTCAACACAGTGAATAATATCAAATCGAAAATGTCATGTTACACAAAGGTGTAATTTCGAAATTAATTTAAAATATAGACATTTGATTTGATGATTATATATTTTTCAATAGAGGTCATACAATGAATCAAAGAAATTATAAATCAATCGTATTGATGGTTCGCTTTAATCAAATTAAAAAAAGAAATCAATAGCACCTTTATTATCGTCAACAGGCTTATTCTTTGAATGCATTGAATTCGATTCAATCATCAGTCCATTTCGTTTTCTGGTAAATATATTTTAAATTTAAACTCAAATCAAACATATGAATATCGATATTCACTGCCACTCATCTTCTAAACCGGTTATGAAAGAAACCAATGACCCTAAAAATGAAGATTACTTAAAACAATTATTAACAGGCTTCACATTTGGCGAAGATACTCCTTCAAGAAGAAAAATTAATTCATTGGTTGAAACGGTCTCAGGTGTTTATATGAATACCCAATCGCATTTTGATAGTTTGTATGAAGGTGATATCCGAATTGCTTGTATTAGCTTGACGCCAATGGAGGTTGGTTTTAACATCATCAATAAAGACAAAAACAAGATTGGTTTATTGAATGATTTACTTCGAAAATTATATACGAAGAAGAGAAGTCAATATTTGATAAGTCCTAAATTAATCAACGCATTAACCGGATATGATCTTAGTAGTATCGAATATGTGCAAGATGGAATGCGTGATTATTATGAAGGATTGCTGTTGAAAGAATATAATTATTTGATGGAATTTGATAATACAACTCGCACCATCAACAACAAAACTTACACGATTCGATTTCCCAAAAACAAAACTGAATTAAACAGAAA
>DAOOQH010000231.1:0-5137 GCA_035388625.1 Chitinophagaceae bacterium
CTAATACATATTTCGGAAGTATATTAAACGCTGCTGATTTTACTTCAGCAAGTAGTGGCCCCCCTGCCCAAATTATACAAAATAATCCGTCGTGGATTTCATCAATTAGTTCCAATCCATTAGCAAAATGGATTAATAATACAGGTAGTAACATAAGCGGAAGTACTTGCTTGTATGCCATCGATTTTACCATTAATCAACCCATCGATAGTGCAGATTTCCAATTTTCATATTGTGTTGATAATACTTTAGGTGGCAATGGTAATCAGGGCATTTACTTAAATGGACAAGCTCTTTCAGGCACCACAACAGGCGGGACGTTTACGGGAGTTTCTTCCATTTACAGAAATAATATTGCTCCCTTGCTGCAACAAGGTTTGAATACCTTATACATAAATTCAAGTGATTTAGGGGGTGCAGGTGGCCTCATTTTTAGTGCCACGATTCGTCAGTTTTGTACTTCCCAATATTGGTATGCAGATGCTGATGGAGATGGTTATGGGAACCCTCTCATTGTTCAAAATTCTTGTACTCAGCCTATTGGTTTTGTAAGTAATGATACCGATTGCAATGATGCCGATTCATTAGAACACCCCAATCAGATTTGGTATTCAGATGCAGACAATGATGGTTATGGAACAGGTAATTTTATTATTCAATGTACAAGACCAGCAAATCGTTTCGCAACTTCTGAACTACTTGCGATATCAGGTGATTGTGATGATAATAACCCAAGTATCTATCCAAACTATCAAGAATTTGAATTTTCAGGAATAGGCAATTTCACATCTTCAACAATTTACCCAAGCGAGGGAGATTCATACACGACATTTAATTTTGAGGTCATCTATAAAGATGCTAGCGGGGCTTTTCCAACACCTACTTTCCCTCGTGTTATACTCGACTATGAAGGCAATTCAATCTATAATAATACAAATGATCGAACGATTATTATGATTGAAGATGATCTATCTGATTCGAATACAGTAGATGGTAAAAAATATATTGCAAGTATAAATGGCTTGCCAACTGGCACCAATTGGAAAACTTTTATACAAACCAATAACTTTGGATGTGGTTCAAACTTCGGACCATTTAATTATCCTGATGTGCTAACTCGACCAGATCTAGAAATATTTGCCAATGATATAACATTCAGTGTGCCCCACCCTTCCATTTCTTCTCCTTTATCTATCAGCGCAGAAGTGCACAATGTATCAGATTATCCTGCTCAAAATATTGTTGTTCATCTAACTGACCAATATGATTTAAACACGGTTTATACAGATATCACTATTCCGAATCTTTCTCCACATTCATCAACTATAGTTACCTGGAATTTAACAACCATTGCTACACCTTCATGGCATCCCATGGAAGTAAAAGTTGATTATACGAATACCATTAATGAATCGAACGAATTAGATAATGTTGCAATTCGACCTTATATCAATGGCAATTATAATTTACCTGGAAGCATATTAACAACAGCTTATGCAAGTCCATCCGTTTCGTATATAGGTTCTTCCAATTATATCACTTTAAGCGGCCGTTCATTTTATTCGGGTACAGCAGTGCCGTTGAATGATTCAAGTGTTTCAGGTGCTACAATATCATTCACAATTGTTGAAACAGGTGCAAGCTTTACAACATATACTAATTCCAATGGCAACTTTGCCTACTCTTTTCCGAAACCATTGGTCGCCGGAATTTACCATATCGTTGGCACTTGCACCGATTATACCCTAACGGGGAATCTTAGCACACAATTTGAGTTAATCGTTCCTATCATATCAATTTGTGAACTCCCCAATTTAGTTGCAAATATTGTTGTCTCTTCAAATGATATCGTACAAGGCAATTCAATATCAGGAAATTTAATTGTCAAAAACTTAGGAATGACCACATCCACTCCAACTTTATTAAGTATTGCTCAATCAGGCGGAACTCCCATCATCAGTACAACCTATAACATACCATCACTCGCTCAATTTCAATCTGATACCATTCCTTTCACCTTAACTTTTAATAATATTGGACAGTTTAGCATTTGTGCCTATGCAGATGCAAGCTATTTAGAAAACGAATGCTCAGAGAATAATTCTCATTGCGAAATAATTAATGTCCTTCCACCACTTCCAGATATACTGCCCACTAGTGGTCCTGAAGGATTTAAATACGAATGTGAAATAAACAATATCAGTTTTGATTTACATAATTATGGCGGAGTCAATACTGGGCCCTTCAATTGTAAAATTGAAATCAAACAAAATGGACTCTTAATCGAAACCATCAATCATGCTGTTGCCAATATTTTACCGATACAATATTCTCCTTCTAATAAAGTCTCTTTTTCAATTCCATTTAATCCACCAACAATTGGCAATTATACTTTTGAAATTTTTGCCGATTATCCGATCAATGAAGTGGTTGAATTAAATGAATTGAACAATCATGCAACCTATACATTGACAGCAATAGCATGCAAACCAGATTTTAAATTTTATACTTGTGAAAATTTTAATGTTGAATCTCCTGATGGTAATTACACCGAGGGAACCAATATTACGTTAAAAGCAAATATCGTCAATAGTGGCAATTTAACCTTCAGTGGAAACTTAACAATAAGGTTTAGTTTGTCATCTGGATTAAATTATGACACAACTCTGTTTGTCAACTTATCGCCTACATCTTCTTTTAATATTTCGAAACTCATTGCAGCGCCTTTGTCTGCAACCACTACCTTAACCGTTATAGTTGACCCCTTTCATTTAATCGACGAGCTAAATGAAGCTAATAATTCAATATCAAATAATATGTGTTGGGAATTTAAGCCCGTACCCTATTGCGTTCCAAATGTTCTTGGCAACTATCTGGTTAATCAAACTGCCATTCTTTCTATAGCAGTTGGTTCCTATGCACTTTATGATGCCGACACACTGAAAGTAAAATTTGAAGTAAGTGGTCCTGGTGTATCTGGCACATTAAATTTAGGAAATGGCACGATGTATAATCTCAAACAATCATGTTTATGTCCCTTAGGTGTAACCTTACCAACTACTTTCACCTTTCCTCAAACAGGTACATACATATTTACAATGACTGTTGATCCTGATAATGATTTTATAGAATGCGATGAAACAAATAATGTGTTGGCGTTTACGGTTAATGTTACAAATCTGCCAGACTTAAGAATTTTATCTCATTTAATTTCTCCATCTAAATTAAATCCTGAACCCAATGAAAATATTAATATGAATATAACGTACGAAAATATTGGTGCTTCTAATATCAATGATCTGATGAAACTTAAAGTCATTGTAGACAATACACCAATAGATAGTATTTACCCGGTAGGTGGTTTAATTCATAACGGAAATAACACCATTTCGATTCCAACATCATGGTCTTCACCTTTGGTAGGTGTTCATGTAATTAGAGCCATTATTGATGATGATAATCAAGTTGCTGAAACCAATGAATTAAATAATGAAGCCACCCGAGCAGTGGTGGTTGGGGAATCAGCAAATTTATATTTCCAAGTATTAGCGAGCAATACCCTTTCGCCCATCCTCAATAATTCAATGTCTATCAACAGTCGAATTGGAAATAATGGTGACTTAAATTGCCAAGCGGATCTACAACTTTTATATGTAAATGATAATTTAGATACGATTCAAATCGCTTTAGTGCCTATTCAAATTGATGCGCATGACAGTCAAAGTTATTTTATTAATTGGATAGTGCCAGACAATCAAACCACCATCATTGGTCGCATTCTAAATTCAAGTATACTCGAGTATACATACGATGATAACGAAGCTAGTTTTAAAATTGGAGAAATGAGAATTGTATCAAGATCTTCACCAGCATGTTTATCAAGCAATACCATAGGTTCAGCCGAAGCTTATGTAATTGGTGGGATACCTCCTTATAATTATATTTGGAACAATGGTTTTAATGGATCTATTTTAAATGCAAGTCCTGGCAATTATACAATTGTTGTTTCAGACAATACAGGCCAAACTGCCACATCAACTGTAACCATTACCGAATGTCCAGGAATCATTATGAACTTAAAATACTTAATTGAAGGTTATCATACTTCAAATGAAGCAATGACCGATGTATTAATAAATGAAGGTCAATACAATTTTCCAACTGATGTTGATACAGTGCTTATTGAATTGCATCACGACACGATCGGATATCCGATGCTTTCATCATTTAAAGGCGTACTGCAAACAAACGGGATGATGTCATGTTATTTCGATTCAACAAATTTAATTGGCACGAGTTGTTATATTGTAGTGAAGCATAGAAACGCAATTGAAACATGGAGCGCTAACCCAATTTCAATAAGTAACGGAATCAATGGAATACTAAATTACGATTTTACTTCCGCAGCCAATAAAGCGTTTGGTTCGAATCAAAGTGAGGTTGAAAGCGGCGTATGGGCTTTATTCTCTGGCGATTTAAATGATGATGATAATATTGATCTTTTAGATTTATCAAATTTAGAATCTGATATTAATACATTTCAATTTGGATATTTTGCTTCTGATATTAATGGCGATGGCAATGTAGATTTATTGGACATCCCTATTGTTGAATCAAATATCAATTATTTTATTTTTTCAAATCACCCTTAGAAAAACAAGACACAGACTGAGCTACAGCATTACAAACTAAGCTCTACTTTCGTGTGGAAGTATTGAAGAACAAATTATAAAAAAATTAGTTTATTAGTCCAAAGTTTTTCGATCCATTAAATATACCCTCTATTGGGTATATCAGACTCATGGATTTCAAGATACATTTGCCCTATAATTTAAAAACATGAAAAAGATTTTATCACTACTAACGATGCTATGCTTTGCGTCATTTATTAAAGCAAACAATATTTCAACCTCTAATATTAGTTTAACAGGACAAAACACCGCCTCTAATTTTACACTAATTGGCTTTGACATTAATTGGGAAAACTCATGGCGCACAAGCACAAACGAATCTAATTACGATGGCGCTTGGATATTTGTAAAATTTAGAAAGAACAATACTTCTCTATGGCAACATGCAACCATCAACTATGCATCAACCGGCACTGCAGCAGCATGCGGACATACACAGGCAGGTG
>DAOOQH010000232.1:0-5137 GCA_035388625.1 Chitinophagaceae bacterium
TGTAATTGTTTTACACACTGGTGTTGCTACACCGTTGGATACACAGATAGTATAAGTACCTGCAGACAAATTCGGAAAGAAGCCTGAAGTATTAAATGGGCCACCATTGATAGAGTACATCGCAGTGGCTGTAGCAGGTGTAACACTTGCCTGAATAGATCCATCATTTGCTCCAAAACAAGAAATAGCTTGACCAACAACTAGGTTAAAATTAAAGGGAATATTAATGATATTTAAATTCAGAATTGAGTTTGATTGACATCCGGGATTAATCGTTGATGAATTAAAATAACTACCTGATGAAGTATAAGTTAATCCATTCACTGGCCATGTGTAAAAATTATAGGCTGTTACTGTGGTTGAATTGGTTGTTGTTGGCGAAATACTCAAAACGAGGGTATCATTTTGAAAACAAGTGCCTGAGGCAGTGCTAAAAGTATAGGTTCCAGAGGCCGTATAATTTAATCCACTGATAGGCCAAAAATAAGTACCACAATTTGAAACGCTTGTAGTTGACCCAAGAGCCGGAGGTTGGGTAAGGGTAATAATGGTATCGCAACTATTAAAAAAACTATCAATAATTGTAATGGTATGTGTGCCGGCACTTAATTGGGTAAATGTATTACTCAAGGTAGTAGTGGTGCCATCTATAATAAAGGTGTAAAAATTTAATGGATTGGTATTTGCTTGAAGAATACCATCATTCGCACCAAAGCAACTAATGGGTTGAATCTCTGAAACAGTAATAGGATGTTGGTCAAATATAGTATCAGCAAAGTTTGAAGAAACAGTATTATCGCCATTAAACTGTCGCCCTCCATAGCCCTCATAGTTACATGGCATACCTGTATACCATCGGTGAAAAATATTATAATAATAAACAGCTTGCCTATCGGGTTGAAATGGATTTGATTTATAGCCTACCCACTCAAAATTAGGTGGCGCAGCACCTAGATGAAATATAGCAGCGTTCTTTGCATGAACACTAGTATCAAATTTTATTAAAGTACCATTGATAAATAATTCATTACCTAATAGGTCAAAAACTTCAGCTGTATCTGGGGGAGGAAAAGAGTTGGGGACTAAGACTGCATTGTATAAAATACGAGGTGAAGCCAAACCAAATGCCATAGGAGCAGGAATAACTGTAGTATCGGTTTTCATTTTGTTTGTTGTTGCTTCTGTTAAAGCGGTAGGTACTTGTGGCCAACAAACTTTTTTAAGTTCATCTTCCTTATCTATAATTTCATATTCGGTATCATCTTGCGCAAACGCAGGCAGATAGTTACCAAGAAGGCAAATGATGAATAAATATTTCAGGTAATTACCTCGAAAATTGAGATTGAAAAAATTAGTTTTTAGGCAATAAAAATTGCATAGAGTGAAGAGCTTGTTTTTCATAAAAATATTTTTAAATTTTTCAATCAGTAGCAAAATTCAATTGAATAATTTAAATGGTAAATGTAAAAGTAGAAAATAAATTGAGAAACTTACAAATTAAAATGAGTTATTCATAATTTGATGATGAATATCACTCATTGAATTTCAATCGATTATAATACTCTTAAGGAGATACTCAAAACAATCTGCAAGTATAAGATTCGTATAATCAATCAAACCTGCATTTCATACATCCAAACCTGCATTTCATACAATGAGCCGATTTCAAGTATCGCTCGTTATTAGGTTTACATTACAATTAGTAGCAAAAAAGGGGGATGCCGAAAACCCTAAAAAGAGTAGGCTAATAAACAAAAACAAATTTTATGAAAACAAAGATCAACAATCACCGAATACAAATACCCTGTTGGCTTAGGGCTATTTGTATTATTCTACTCTGTTTCGCGAGTAGCCAAGCCAATTCGCAAACCTGTGTTTCACCTTTCCCAGGCAATACCATCTCTTCGGTAAATACGGCCTGTGCTGGAACGCCATTTACATTATCTATTCAAAATCCAGTACCCGGAACTGGTGTTACCTATTTATGGGAAAGTGCTGATGATAGCGATTTTACTATCAATGTCGTTCCTTTAGGTTCATCTATTTTACAAACTGTGATTTCAAATACACCACAGTATTATCGTTGTCAAGTAACCTGCGTAAATGGTCCTTTAACAGCCTTTACAACGCCTGTCTTTGTAGATGTTTATGATCCTCTAATTGTTGCCGCTGCTGGCATCGATTTAACTTGTCATGGTGATAACTATGGCGAGATTTATTTGTCTATTTCAGGAGGTACTTCTCCTTATACTTATGATTGGAATAGTGGTCTTTATAACACTGCCAATCTTACCAATCTTGCCGCTGGCACTTACAGTGTGGTTGTAACAGATGTAAACGGATGCCAAGCAACAACATCATCAACCTTAACTGAACCAACCGTATTAGATTTAACAAGTGTAGTTACAAATGTTTCTATGATGGGAGCACTTGATGGTTCAATTCAGTTGAACGCCATGGGAGGCACACCGCCTTATGAATATTCTATTGATGGTGGTTCAACATGGTCAGCTTCAAATACATTTTCAAATCTTTCGGCTACTTTATATCATTGTAGAGTAAGAGATGCGAATTCATGTGTTACAACTTTAGATGTAACCATTAATTTTCCATCACCGATATTAGTAGATCCCAATATTTTAATTAATATAAGTTCAAATATCGATACCGTAGCGCATATTGTATGGGGTGTTCCAACTTCTTTACCATTTCCTGTTTCTTTTGTAACCCTTGAACGTAGTGATGATGGGGTTAATTTTGTACCTATTGCAGGTGGTTTGATTTCAAACATCGTGAATGTGATGAATATGCCCCCAACATTTGTAGTGCCAAATGGTAGTATTTTTAAATCAACCGAGCAACAAGTTCGTTTTCTTTTTAATGAAATTGTTCCAAATCTTTCACCTAGCACAACAGTTTTTTATAGAGCTAAATTTTCTGATGGTTCTGGTGCCCAATCCATTTATACTTCTATCAGACAATTTCTTCCACCACCAATTGCCATTCAACCTTGGCCAAATTTAAATCCAAGCCCTTGTCCACCTGTTGGTTTTCCACCTATTGGTTTTACACCAACAACCTGGCAAGTGAGTCAACAAATTGGATGTTGTTTTGTAACAAAAAGACTTTATGTTAAATATAATTGTTTAACAGCTGGTACTTGTGCCGATTGTCTTCCAGCTTGCGGTTGTACTTCAGACCCTTGTTGTGTGCACAATTGCGGACAATATGCTTCATGTACTTGCACACCATGGCCTTCTTGCGGCACTGGACCTACTATTTATATGTGGGTTGTAACAGGTTCGGTTTATACTGCCCCAGTAATAAATACTACACAAACTAACGTATCGTGTAATGGAGGTGCCAATGGTAATATCACAATTTTAGGTGGTTTATCATTTTGTAAACGAAATAAAATTATTGGAGCCCCTCCATGTTTTACAGCAACACATACCATGCCATGGCCAAATGCCATTGGTCAGATTTCGAATGTATTTAATGGTTTATGTGCTGGATGCTATACAATTATGGTTAAAGATTGTAATGGTTGTACTTCAACTAAAGTGGTATGTATCACGCAGCCTACACCTATCAATTTAACTGCAACTGTAGTCAATTCATGCCTTTGCACTGGAAAAATTATAGTGAATGCAACAGGCGGAACGCCTTGTACTGCGGGAGGTTATACGTATCAAATTTTACCTACTGGTATTCCTCAAAGCTCAAATGTGTTCAATAATTTATGCGTTGGATGTTATACAATTAAAGTAACTGATTGCAATGGTTGCACAAAAACCATTGTAAAATGTGTAACCACTACCTCATTTAATCTTCAACCTGTATTGGTTGATCCTTGTTTAGGTAATAACAATGGTTCAATATGTATAAATGGATTAGCAACCACTTCAGCAAATTCATGTTTAAAATATTCAATCGGATCAAATTGTACACCTCCTGCAACAGCAGTGTATACAACAAATCCTTGCTTTACTAATTTGCCTGCGGGAAATTATTGTATCAAAATAAAAGATACCTGTACCAATTGTGATACTTGTATCTGTGTAACACTAACCAATTCAAACATCCCTTGTGGTAAAACAAATAGTTTGATTGTTAATACAGGATATGATCCAGTTACAGGAACAAAAATTATTCCGAACGGAATTGTTGATCCTAAATGGACGGTAACTGCTGTTGGTGGTGCTGTTTTTGGACCTGTTTTAACAAGTGCACATCCTGCATGGGCTGTGAACGCAAATTCGCATGCAATTGGATTTGCAGGCGGTGATCAAACCGGCACAAGAATTTATAGAAGAACTTTTAAAATGTGCGGATGCGATTCAATTACCTTCAATTTAAATCTAGCCTATGACAATTGGTTAAATGGAATTTATATTGATGGTGTGCTGATTAATATCCCTTCAACGATAACGCCAGTTGCACAACGCGGATGGACATCTAACTTTACTACCTTCCATAATTTTACATTTAAAAGGTATTTATGTGATGGAACACATACTATTGATATTCGAGTTGTTAATTTAGGCGGTCCAAGTGGCTTAAACTTATTTGGATCTGTAACAGGTACAAACAATTCATTGGTGACAAATGTGAGCCCTGTTAATTGTTGTTGTGCTTGTACCATATTTAATGTAACCCCAGTTGTGACCAATGTTGGATGCAGCACCAGTAGTACAGGAAGCGTTTGTATTGCTAGTCCAGCAGGTACAAATACTTCATGTTGGAAATATAGAATTGGAACTTCTTGCACCAATCTATCTGCTGCTTCTCAAACCAACCCATGCTTTACTGGCTTAGGTGCAGGTAATTATTGTGTAAAAATTACAGATACATGCACTGGTTGTGACACTTGTGTTTGTTTCACAATTAATCAGCCCATACCTTTTCAATTGAGTGCAACAAGTGTCAATACTTGTTCATGTAATGGTTCAATTACTGTAAATGTTTCAGGTGGCTCTCCTTGTCCAATCTCAACTTATACTTATCAAATTTTACCGAGCGGATTAGTTCAATCATCTAATACATTTAATAATTTATGTCCTGGATGTTATACTATCATAGTAACAGATTGTAATGGTTGTACTTCATCTATTGTGAAATGTGTAACAGCACTTGG
>DAOOQH010000233.1:0-5133 GCA_035388625.1 Chitinophagaceae bacterium
GAATTGTAAAAAATTTGGCATTACACCTGTAGTGGCCATCAATTATTTTCCAGCCGATAGCGCGGAAGAAATAGAGTATGTACAAACGCAATGTGCTCAACTTGGTGTAAAAGCAATTATTTCATATGGTTTTGCGAAGGGTGGAGAAGGAACAAAAGAATTGGCACAAGGTGTAATTGATGTAATTGAAAGTGGCATCAACCATTTTAAACCTTTGTATGATTGGAGCCTTTCGGTTGAAGATAAAATTAATATAATTGCCACCGAAATTTATGGTGCCGATGGTGTCGAGTATTCGTCCGTTGCACGTACACAATTAAAAATGATTAAAGAGTTGGGTTATGATGCTTTGCCAGTATGTATGGCAAAAACGCAAAAATCATTATCTGATAAAGAAACGGTTGTAGGTCGACCTAAGGGATTTATAATTAATGTACGTGAATTTGAATTTGCAGCAGGTGCAGGCTTTATTATTCCAATACTGGGCGATATGATGAGAATGCCTGGTTTGCCTGCAGTTCCAGCCTCTGAACATATGGATATAGATAATGCAGGAAAGATAAGTGGTTTGAGTTAGTGTTTGTAAAAAAATGAAATAAATAGTATCCGTTAGATATAAAATATCATGAAGGAAATTACTCAAGTAAATGCCAAACGATATCAAGATGGAAAGATTGCAATTGTTAGTGATTTACTGACCACTGAAGAAATGTTGAGTATTTCAATTAATGGAAATCCATACACAATTACCATGCGAACACCAGGATTTGAAGAAGTGCATGTGAGAGGTATTTTATTAACGGAAGATGTTTATTCAAATCAAAAGGTAAATCCGAAGTTTGAAATTATTGAAAAAAATGCCAATAGTGTTATTACAAAAGTGAATATTATAATTCCACAATCTGAATTGGAATTTGGTATTGAACAAAAACGAAATCTATTATCAGTAAGTAGCTGTGGGATGTGCGGTAAATTCGAAATGGATTTAACCCTCCACGGAAGGCTTCAGCATCATCATTATTTACATTCGAGTTTAATTGAAAAAATGTTCCTCGAAATGTCAACGCATCAAGAAGCATTTTCAAAAAGTGGTGGTTGTCATTCATCTGCTTTATTTACAATTGATGGTCAATTTTTAGATTGTAAAGAAGATATTGGTCGACACAATGCCGTTGATAAAGTAATAGGAAGTTTATTGATGAAGGGCAGGTTAGCTGAAGCACAAGTTATTTTAGTAAGTGGAAGGGTGTCTTACGAAATTGTAAGTAAAACACATAAAGCAGGTATTCCTTTTTTATGCTCTGTATCTGCACCTTCTAGCATGGCCGTTGAATATTGCCAACAGTGCGGAATTACTTTACTTGCATTTTGTAGAGGAAATAAATTTACAGTTTATTCAAATGATGAATTTATCATTTTTGATAAATGAAGAATAGGCGATGGCTAGTTAACTAAAATTAAATTAGTCGTTTTATTGCTCAAACCTTTATTTGTTTTTTTATACATTTGAAACAAGATTTATTTTATGTCAACAAATATTAGCGAATTATCAGGTCGTAAAGGATTAAAGGAAAACCTTTTTGAACAATTAGGTTTATTAGCCCAAGAAACAGGAACACCTTCCACTGAGCAACTTGAAAAGCTGGCAGCTGATTTTTTAATTGGTAAGGCGAATACCTATGGCAGTGCATCATTTTACGATTTTACTCGCGAAGAAAATAAAGGAAAGAAAGTATATGTTTGTAATGGTAGTGCTTGTCTTTGTGCAGGAACACAGCCATCGGTACATGAGAAACTAAAATTACATTATCAAGAAAATGAAATTGGTGATATGTGTTGTCTTGGTCGATGTCATGAAAATAGCGCCTTTCATATTGATGGCATTAATTACAGTGGATCAGCCATCGATCATCTTTCTGATTTAGCTAAAAATAAAGAAACTGATCGCATCAAACCAAATGATGTTTATCAAGTAAAACATATTGGAACAAAAGTATTAACCACCGAAGCTGAATCAATTTCATCCTATTATGAACTCTTAAAATTGTCATTACAAAAATCACCAGAAAGTCTTCTTGAAGAAATTAAAATTTCAGGTTTGAGAGGTCGTGGTGGTGCAGGTTTCCCAATGTCATTTAAATTAGAGGCTTGCAAAAAGGAAATTAACATAACAAAGTTTGTGGTTTGTAATGCCGATGAAGGCGACCCTGGCGCATATAGTGATCGATATTTACTTGAACAGCAACCTCACAAAGTTTTGTTAGGTATGATGTTGGCGGGTTATATCATTGGAGCCGAATGGGGTGTCTTGTATATTAGAGGCGAATATCCTGAAGCCGTAAATATTTGTGAAGTTGAGATAAATAAATTACGCGCACTCAATATTCTTGGTAGAAATATTTTCGGTACAAATTTTAATTTTGATTTTAAAATTATCAAAGCGCAAGGTGCTTATATCTGTGGTGAAGAAACAGCCTTACTATCAAGTATTGAAGGACAAAGGCCGGAGGTAAGAGTGAGACCGCCATATCCTGCACAAAAAGGTTTATTTAATAAGCCTACCATCGTAAATAATGTTGAAACATTGGCTTGTATTCCTTATATTTTATCTCAAGGCGGAAAACAATATGCTAGTATAGGGAAAGGAAAAAGTACAGGCACAAAACTAGTTTCGTTAGATGGGTATTTTAATTCACCAGGTATTTATGAGGTGGATATGGGAACACCACTTCGTGCAGTTATTGATGATTTAGGAGGTGGTTTTGAATCAGCTATCAAAGCCATGCATATTGGTGGGCCATTAGGGGGATTAGTTCCAATTTCTAAAATAAATGAATTAAGTATTGATTTTGAAAGTTTTAATCAAGCTGGTTTTTTACTTGGTCATGCCTCAATTGTTTGCATACCTGAATCTTTTCCAATTATAAAATATATCGAACATTTATTTCAATTTACGGCACATGAAAGTTGTGGCAAATGTTTCCCATGTCGTATTGGTAGTACGAGAGGTTATGAGATGATGAATAAAGCGCAAACATCTGATTATAAAATTAATCGCAAACTCTTAGATGATTTATTAGAAACATTAGAGATTGGTTCGCTTTGTGCCTTAGGCGGAGGCTTACCATTGCCGATAAAAAATGCACTTACCTATTTTGAAATAGAATTGAGTGAATGGATGGTACAATAGCCTTTAGATTGAGTTGAATGATAAAAATGTTATCTTCTAAATTTTTCAGTAATATATCAACTGATTAATATGGCATGCAAATGGGCACTGATTTTGTATCAACTCTCATAAGATTGTGAGAAGATTGATGGTTCATTATCTATATCAAAATATGATAATAAACTTTCAAAATGATTGAAGTTCTTGTATTGTCTGAATCGCTCACATCGTGTTTTGCCTAATCGAAGTACAAGGATTTAAAAGCATCAGCTTGAAAATGTACGAAAGATCATTCGTATTTCAAATGAATGAATCACTACTTCGCCCACATTTTACTTAGGCAATGTTATAGTCATGGGTTACTCTTATTTAAGGTGACTAATTCGTAGTTCGCATTTCGTCCTCCTCCGTCTGATTGTTGTAAGATGCCTTTTTGTACCAAATCTTTTATATCCCGCAAAGCAGTGTCGGTAGAGGTTTTGGTTACTTTAGCCCATTTAGAGGTTTGTAGTTTTCCTTCAAAACCATCAAAGAGTTTGTTGAGTATTAAGCGTTGACGTTGATTGATTGATGTATGTTCATGCAGTCTCCAAAACTCGGCCTTTCGTAATATTTTCTGCGTGGTGTTTTCTGTTGATAGCATGGCATTTTTAAGACATTGTAAAAACCAATCTAGCCAATCGGTAATATCACCTAAACTATGTTGCACTTTTTGTAATACTTCGTAATATCGTTTTCGTTCGATTAATATTTGGCTTGACATACTGTAATAACGTTCTCCACTCCCTTCAGCCCGAGCAAGTAGCATGTCAGTTATGGCTCTGCCAATTCTACCGTTGCCGTCATCAAATGGGTGAATGATAATAAACCAAAAGTGTGCAATGGCGGCTTTTAAAACTGGATCAAGACGCTTTTCATTGTTGAACCATTCCAAAAACTTGTCCATTTCAGTCTTTACCAATTCAGGCTTTACAGCTTCATAATGCAATTTTTCTTTGCCCATCGCCCCTGAAACCACTTGCATTTCTCCTGAGCGGTAACATCCCACTTCTATCTTATAAGGTCCGCTATAGCCTGTTGGAAACAGTGCAGCATGCCAACCAAATAAGCGTCTTTCGGTTAATGGTAAGGCATAACGTTGAGTAGCATCAAGCATCATTTCTACTATCCCTTCAACGTGCCGGTTGCTATGCACAAGCCCAGCAGTGTTAATGCCCAAACGCCTTGCGATAGACGAACGTACTTGGTCATAATTAAGCAATTCGCCTTCTATTTCTGATGATTTTATTACATCTAATGTTAAGGCTATAAGCTTGGCTTCTTCTTTAGCAGAAAAACCCAAAGCTTCCATCTGACCAATTATTCTCCCTTGCATAAGGCGCACCTCGCCAAATACAGCATTTATGGCTTTATCCTCCCAAGAAAAATCTGTCCAATTTTTATGCTCGTAAATGTATTTCACTGTTAACTAAAACAATTTTGCGGTAAATGTACGAACTATTTACCGCAAAATTGCGGTAAATGTTGTGTTTTTTCACCGCAATAGAACAAATTGTCAAAACCTGAAATTTATGCAAGGTTGTTGCCAACATTGGCTATAAATTCCGATTGTTTTAATATCTACTCACTAAATTTTAAGAGTAAATAGAGAACTTTTTAAATTAGACCTGAAGAAAAGACAATTACTTCTTCTTATACTTTTTTGGATTTTTTTTATCCCATGCAGATTGCTCTATCTCGGCATCTTTCAAAAGTTTTTGCCAATTGGTATTTGCTTCTTCGGTGAGTGCTAAAGTCATTTTATAATCAGCTTTATCAATTTCAAAACGCTTAATTTCTTTACCTAGAAAACCTTCAATTTCTGCAAGAATTTCTTTTTCTTCATCTGCACAAAACGAATAAGCATGTCCGCGTTCCATGCCACGTCCTGTTCTTCCAACTCGATGAACATAGTTTTCGGCAAT
>DAOOQH010000234.1:0-5107 GCA_035388625.1 Chitinophagaceae bacterium
ACTTAATAATTCTATAGCTTTCAAATTTAAGTATATCCTTATTTTTCATTTTTTCAACATTGTTTTAGCGGTCTATTCCACGCCTCCTTATTTCGCTATACTTCCCACAAAAGATCAAAAGGAGGCGGATATGGATAAGCCGGGCGAGCAGCATATAGAGCAGAAAACAAACCCTACCCCGGCGAAGCCATACCCCTTTGGCAAAGGCGCTTATTCCAAAGAACACCTTGATTATACCATCAAAACCTTTCAGCCATATAATAAAAATTCTTATTCGCAATTAAAGGTTGCTTTTCTAATAAGGCTTTAAATTCTGGTGAAAGCACTTTATTTTTTTCGCCTAATACTGAACCAAATAATTTTACAAATGATTTATCATCTATGATGGTATCAAACTCTTTTAAATGCTTTGCGATATAAGTTCTTGTTTTTTGGAGTGGTTCTTTCTCTAACATATACGCACCTCCATAAACCGATATTTTGTCGGGTGCTAATTCAATATACATGCCTGGATACTCTTTCACTTTTTTTCCTTTTGCAGAAATGATAGCTGAGACATGCATTTTATAAGGCGATTTATCTTTCGAAAAACGAATATCTCTATTAATTCGCGTAATGGCGTCTTTTGCTTCAATTGCAATTGTTTTATCCAACTGATTCATTTCTGCTATCAAGTCTTCAATAAATTTCACAAAGGGCATTTTAACATGAGTCTCAAAACTTTTCTTATTTTCGTTGAACCACGCCGTATTATTATTTTTACTGAGTTCTTTAAAAAAATCAATAAACTGATGATTAAAATATGTTGGCATTATGATTGGATTTTATTTTGATTTTCAAAATTAGGTTTTATATTTACAACATGATCCAGAATATCAGCAATATTTATTATCGTTATTACTATTCACAATTTAGGAATGGTTGAACCTTAATATAATAAACTCAAAATATAATATTACACAACCGTTCCTCTCGAACGGTTTTTTTTATATCACAAAAAACACATCAAAATGAATACTAATCAAGAAACAACCTTAGAGGTTCAACGTCCAACCGAACAAATTTATTCCAACTATACAGCACATGATTTTTTAGTTTGGAAAACATTGTTCGATCGACAAATGAATATCTTAAAGCCTAATGTTTCATCGGCCTATTTAGATGCCATCGAAACAGTAGAATTTACCAATACTAAAATCCCTAATTTTGAAGACCTCGCGCAGATCCTAGAACCGATTACAGGTTGGAGTTTAGAAGTCGTTCCTAATATTAGTCCTACGCCCACTTTTTTTCAATTTTTATCAAAGAAAAAATTTACGGCTACTTGTTGGTTACGAAGCATGGAGCAGCTCGACTATCTTGAAGAACCCGATATGTTTCATGATGTATTCGGTCATGCACCTTTATTGAGCAACAAATCGTATGTAGATTTTTTTAAAGGGATGAGTGATATTGCGTTAAAACATATGGACGATCAAGATAAGATAGATATACTCGGGCGACTTTATTGGTTCACAATTGAATTTGGTATGATTCGCGAAAACGGACAACTTAAAATTTATGGTGCTGGCATTATTTCATCAAAAGGTGAAACGGAACATTGCTTGAGTGAAAAAACAACGCATCTTCCCTTTGATGTAAAAACAATTATGAATTCGCCTTATCGAACCGATATTTTACAAGATAAGTATTTCGTGATTGATTCATTTGAGCAACTTTATAATTCGTTACCAGAAATTGAAGCTTACTTAGAAGCCAACTAATGAAAGGTTGAGTATAATTCCAATTACTTCAATTTGAGATTCAATTTCGTCTCATAAATCATAGAATAGATAGCAAAATCATTGAATATATTAGCTTGGTGAACAGTATGACTATGAAATTGAGTTTCAGTACTCTATTTTTGCGCCGCAAGTAATTTTGCTTGCATAATTTATTATTATATTTTCATGAAGAAAAATTCTATCCTTTTTATTTTCGCTATTCTACTTAGTTCGCTTTGTGGTAAAGCACAAATTATTAGTACCGAAAGTTTTGATGCAACCACATTTGCACCTGCAGGCTGGAGCATCAAAGTTGATTTAAGTCCAGCTACTAATGTTTGGGTTCGACAAACCAATGGAACCAATCCAAATGTATTACCTCATAGTGGTGCAGGCTTAGCCAGATTCAGAAGCCGAAGTGTAGCAGCCGGAACAAAACAAATTTTAATATCTCGTACCATTGATTATACGACTCGCGGTACCAGTGCAGCCAATCTTAATTTTTGGATGTATAGAGATAGCTTACTACCTGCAAATATGGATAGCTTATCGGTTTGGGTGAATTCAACAGATACAATTGATGCAACTGCCATTAAACTTGGCACTATTGTTCGTAACAGAAGTATTGCTATGCCTGATACACAGGCGAGTAATGGATGGTATTATTATAGCTATGCCATACCTGCTTCTTTTACAGGAACCAATACACGTTTTATTTTTGAAGGAACAGGTGAATCGGCAGTGATTAACCAAGGTGCCAATATTTTTATTGATGATATTTCATTTGATGAGTTTCCGGCTGTATGTGCCGGCATGCCTAATGTTGGATCAATCATAAACCCAACCCCATTAATTTGCGGTGGAGGCGGATCGTCATCACTTAGTTTAAGCGCACCTATTACCGGTGTTTTAGGTATCACTTATACTTGGCAATCTTCGGCTAGCGGCGGTGGTCCTTGGACAACCATCGGAACCAATTCGCCAACCTTATCTATTCCTTCAATTACTTCAACCACTTTTTATCAATGTCTTGTGAATTGCTCTTTCTCAGGATTTACGTATGCAAGTGCTGTTGATAGTATTGTAATTTCTTCAAATGTGCCACCAACCATCACAGTAACTCCATCGAGTACAGTATTTTGCGCAGGAAGTAATGGCGCTCAATTAATTGCGTCGGGTGCAAATTCATATTCATGGTCTCCAGCTTCTTCATTAAATGTATCATCTGGCGATACAGTATTAGCAAGTCCAACAACAAATACCACATATACCATTACTGGAATAGATTCAATAGGATGTAGCAATACCGAAACAGTGAATGTTTCCTTTAATCCTGGACCAGCAGTGAATATCACAGCAAATCCGAACGACACTGTTTGTGCAGGTACACAAGTTGTATTAACCTCAGTTGCAAGTGGCGCAGCAGGAAATATTTATCTATGGAGTGATGGCATTACAACAAGAAGAGATACTATTATTGTTGTTGCAGATATTACACTTTCTGTAATTGTTACAAATTCAGCAGGATGCAGTCGTTCAGATACAATAACCGTTGTGGCAACACCGCCTTCTATTGCTAATTTTGGATGGACAAATTTGAGTGGCAATACATTTAATTTTATTGATAGTTCAAGCACAGCTGGCTCATGGACATGGACTTTTGGTGATGGAAATGGAAGTACTAATCAAAGTCCAACTTATACTTATTCAGCTCCTGGAACATATACTGTAACATTAATAATTTCAGGTACAAGCTGTAATGATGATACCATTTCGAAAGTAATTGTTGTTGGGCCTCAAGGTGTTTCAAACATTGAAAATAATGCACAAATTATATCTTATCCAAATCCTGTTCAACAAGAATTAAATATCGAATCGAAGAATGAAATAATAGATTTTATTACCATTCGAAATAGTTTAGGTGAAAGAATAATTTCGTTTTCAAATACAAATCAGTCAAATAAAATAAAGGTTTCTACAAATCGCTTGGCATCGGGTATTTACTTTGCTGATATTTTTGTAAATGGACAAAATCATCCTATTAAATTTATTAAAGAATAATTTTGATTTTGAACCGAATTTCATGCGTGAAGGATCGCAGCAGAAATCCCACGCCTAAGCGTGGATTGACGCGAAGAGCCTGACACGAGGCTTTGCGAGTGACACGCCCAAAATAATTTAAAATACAAAAACCACCTTAATCTAGATGAGGTGGTTTTTTATTAAGAGCAATCTCAAATGATTTATGAATCTATATTTTTATTATCAGTATTTTGAACGAAATTTGCGCCTCTAATTTTAGACAATAAGAACATGATAGAATTGATAGTACCGCCAGTGGGTGAAAGTATAAATGAAGTAACGCTAATAAAATGGACAAAACCCGACGGCGCATGGGTTGAACGTGATGATGTGCTTTGCGAATTGGAAAGCGAAAAGGCCACTTTTGAATTAAATGCTGAAAAAGCAGGCATTTTGATTCATGTTGCAAAGGAAGGAGACGATTTGAAAATTGGCGAACTTGCATGTAAAATAGATGATACGGCAGCACGACCAGCAACCGCTGTTGAGCCAGTGGCTGTCCCTATTAAAGAGGAAGCACCAGTAAGTAAAGCGCCTACAACAGAGGCAAGTGCTAATCAAAATAGTATTAAAACGACACCGATTGCTTCGCAAATAATTGCTGATAAACATGTTGATATTTCCAATGTAAAAGGGAGTGGCTCGTTAGGTAGAATTACAAAAAATGATGTTCTTTCAGCCATGGAAAAACCGGGTACAATTCCGGGTAAGGTTCTGAATTCGCGTGATGAAAAACGCGACAAAATGAGTAATCTTCGAAAAACAATTAGTAGACGATTAGTTGAAGCGAAAAATAGTACGGCCATGCTCACCACTTTTAATGAGGTGGATATGAGTGCCATTATGGATTTACGCTCAAAGTATAAAGATGTTTTTAAAGAAAAACATGGTGTTGGTTTAGGCTTTATGAGCTTTTTTACCAAAGCTTGTTGTATTGCTTTACAAGAGTGGAAATCGGTGAATGCATATATTGATGGTGATGAAATTTTATATCACGATTATTGTGATATTTCAATTGCAGTGAGTGCACCTAAAGGACTTGTTGTACCTGTGATACGCAATGCGGAAAGTATGAGTATGGCTGAAATTGAATCGAAGGTTGTTGAGCTTGCAACAAAAGCCAAAGAAAATAAATTAACGATTGAAGAGATGACGGGAGGCACTTTTACGATCACCAATGGTGGCATTTTTGGTTCGATGATGAGTACACCGATCATTAATATTCCGCAATCTGCAATTTTAGGAATGCATAAAATTCAAGA
>DAOOQH010000235.1:0-5091 GCA_035388625.1 Chitinophagaceae bacterium
AAAAGCAAAGAAGATAGGAAGTAAAAATAATTCACTTACATCTTCAAGTTTTGAAGTTAATGCATGCTTTAGTTTTTCGTTTTGCGGAATGATAACGCCTGCAAGAAAGGCGCCAAATAACATATGTATACCAATTATTTCAGCAATAAAAGCTGATGATAAAAGTAAGATAAACGATAATAGAACAATACTTTGATCACCATAATGTGCTGATCGAAGTCGAGCTATCATTTTATTGATAAATGGACGAACAATAAAAAACATTGTTAGTATATAACCAATAGCACTGAGTATGGTAAATAGTCCGATTGAAAAATCACCCGCTTTAGCTAACGCAATCATCATCGCTAGTAAACACCAAGCAATTACATCGGCAATGGCTGCTGCGCTTAATGCCAATGTGCCTAATTCAGTTTTTTGCATGCCTCTTGCTTTTACAATTCTCGCTAATACTGGAAAGGCTGTAATGCTTAATGAAATACCCATAAATAAGGCAAAGATGCTAAATCGAACATTGGGCATCGAAAAACTTGTATACAAGTAATAAGCTAGAACGATGCCTAAAAGTAAGGGAATCAAGATACTCGAAATGCTAATGATAAAAGCAGATTTGGCTCTTTTTCTTAACGCGACAAGATCAAGTTCCATTCCTATGATAAACATAAAAAAGGCAAGTCCAATTTTGCTCAAGACTTCTAAATTGTTGAATGAATTTGTTGGAAAGATGAAATTAAATAGATGCGGAAAAAGATTCCCAAAAACAGAAAGACCTAAAAATATACCTGCAACAATTTCGCCTATAACTGCTGGTTGTTTGAACTTTGAAAAAAGAAGACCAAATACTCTCGAAGTAACAAGGATAAGTAAAATCTGCAGTAATAGTAAACAAATGGGTTGTTGAATTTGTGCAACAATTTGGTGTGAAATCGAATTGAAAATATTAGCCAAGCTTTGAAGTTTTAATTTCCTTTAATTGAAATAATAAAATCAACCCTATCACAAAATAAATAGATAGGCTGATGGTTGAATTGCGCATGCCTCCTACATTTTCAGCAATTAAGCCAAAAGAGAGTGTGCCTATTACAATGCCAACTTTTTCGCAAACATCATAAAAGCTAAAATAAGAAGCTGTATCATCCGTTTCAGGTAATAATTTTGAATAAGTTGATCGCGATAAAGATTGAATACCTCCCATGACCATGCCCACACAAAAAGCGAGCAAATAAAATTCAGTAACCGTTTTAATAAAAAATGCGGCGATACAAATTCCAATCCAAATGATAATTAAACTCATTAGTGAAAATTTATTGCCTTTAGCTTGCGACAATTTGGCGAATAATGAGGCGCCCAAAATTGCCACTAATTGTATAATTAAAACAACTGAAAGTAATTCGGTAGTTTCCATTTTTAATTCATCACTTGCAAAATAAGTAGCCATATACATAACGGTAAGTACTCCCATATTATAGAAGAAAAATGAGTATAAAAATTTTTTCAACTCAGGCAAGGTGCTTAAACTATGCCAAACTTTTTTTAATTCATTGTATCCATTAAAAAAAATAGATGAGGTGGATTGCATCGAATGTGTTTTTGGTGTTTCATGCAAATGGCGAAAAGTGATTTGAGCAAATCCAATCCACCAAATTCCTACGAGTAAAAAGGAGAGGCGAACTGGGAAAGTACCAAGTCCTAAATTCATTTTATCGTTCATCAATATAAAGGCAAAGCAGATAACCATTAAAACCACACTTCCAATATATCCCATCGAAAAGCCTTTGGCACTAACCTTATCTTGATTTTCTTTCGAAGAAATTTCAGGTAAAAAGGCATTATAAAAAACGATACTACCACAATAACCAATAGAGGCAATCACTGAACATGCCAAACCGAATAGAACGTTTGGCTGACCATTGGCATCTTTTTCAAAAAAGAAAAGTGCTATACAAGCTAATGAACCCATATAACAGAAGAACTGCATAAATGCTTTTTTATTTCCTTTAAAATCTGCAATAGAAGAAAGAAAAGGGGAGAGAAGAGCAATTAATAAATAGGAAAATGAAATGGAGTAAGAGGCTAAAGCAGATCGATTAAAATTAATGCCAGCAATATCAACATTTTCGGGAACGATGGCCGTATAATAGGCGGGGAAAATAGCGGAGGTGATAATTAATGAATAAGCTGAATTGGCCCAATCGTAAAAGGTCCAAGCTCGTATCGTTTTTTTATCATCCATATTTTGATTCATTCTAATTATGGTTTACCTGAACTCGTATTGATCAGCATTTAATTTTAAATAATTATCTTTTTCCGAAGCCGTAAAGTAAATATAAATTATAACTAAATGCAGTGTTTTTATCGCCTCTTCCGTATCCAGCTACATAAGAAGGTGGTAACAATTCAAATTTTTTGGGGTTGATAAATGTTTTAACTCTGGCATTCCATCCAACAAATATATTTTTAACTATTTCCATTCTGAAGCCTCCGGTTAATTCGAGCCAATGAGCTAAAAACGATTCACTTGGTATAATACCATTGGTATTTCCCCATATAATATCCTCAATGGCATAGGTACTTTCACCTCTATTTATAAATGCGAGTCCGTAACGTAATCCAACAAATGCATTATCAAAATCACCCTTAAAATCTCTCCCAAAAAAAGTTTTATCCAAACCTAATCGAATAAAAGTATTATTGCTTTTATAGTTTAAATATTGATTTGAAACTTTTGAATTCCCATATCCAAATTCAGCAGCAAAATAGAGATCCTTTTTGTAATACACATCTGCCTGCGCCTCAAAAACATTATAATTATTTTGAAGAAACGAGGCTGCAATTTTCGTAAGATCAATGCCAATACGATAATAGGTAAAAGTGGGTACTTTCTCTTTTGATTTTACAGAGTCAATTTGTTCACTTGTATCGCTTTCTAATTGCGGATTGCTATTTAAAGTTTGTGATTTTAATTTATTTGATAGCAATACAAATCCCAAAATGAGAATGAGACTAACTTGTTTTGCAATCAATAAATTATTTTTTAAGTACAATTTTTATATGTTCTTTATTAGTTTCGTTTGTAACGCTTGGAACTGCAATCAGCACCGAATCAATAACATGATTAGTGGTTATTGTATTTTTTAATGTGTAAAAGGTTTGATATCCGCAGGCAACTGAAATAAAATGTAATTCACGCGAATAAATTAATTGAAAAGTATCCTTCAAATTTTCTGATGAACTTGTAGAATCCGATTCGAAAATAATTGGAATGGTATCCTGTGTTTGAGATAATGGGAAACTAAATTTGCTTCCATTTTTATAATTCGTAAAAAAAGTAGAATTACTTCCAAAGCGAAGATTAGCATTGGATACTGATGTATCGACATTTTTATTGGCTGTATCTTTTGTGTAAAATCCGCCCTTTAAGGATAGAGTTTGTGGCTCTAAACAGAAATTAGATTGTTCACAAGAAATAAATAATATACTTAAGATGAAAATAGAAAACACCACCCGAATACTTGATTTAAGGGTTCGCATGGCCGACATTAAATCACTGTCCATGTTTCATTTCCTGCAATCAATTTGTCTAAATCACCTATTCCTTTAGTATCCTTCGCATATTGAATTTGTTCATGTAATTGATCTTCATAACAAGGTTTTTCAACTGAATAAAATACACCAAACGGACGAGGTAAATGATTATCACTTGTTGGGTTGTCGAAAAGTCGAGCAAGTACTTGCGCTTTGTTCAAATCTTTTTCGTCATGAACCCATAAATCACTTTCACTATATTCTGTTCCTAAGGTCACAACGCGAGGCGTTAAACCATCGAGTATTATACCTTTTGAGCGATCAGCGCCATAAATCAAAGGTTTGCCATGTTCCACAAAAAGTCCTTCTTCAGCTTTTGACGATTTTTCTGTAAATATTTCAAATGCGCCATCATTAAAGATATTGCAGTTTTGATAAATTTCTAAAAGTGAAGTTCCATGATGCGCTTCACTTCGCTTCAACATTTCTTGCAAGTGTTTTACATCTCGATCCATACTTCTTGCAAAGAAGGTAGCATTGGCGCCAAGGGCTAATGCACCAGGATTAAATGGATGATCGATACTTCCAAAAGGTGTAGATTTTGTAACCTTTTTTTCTTCACTTGTGGGTGAGTATTGACCTTTGGTTAAACCATATATTTGATTGTTGAATAATAATATTTGAACATTAAAATTTCTTCTTAAAATATGAATGAGATGGTTGCCACCAATACTCATCGAATCGCCATCACCTGTAACTATCCAAACACTTAACTCAGGACGAACCGCTTTCAATCCACTCGCAACAGCAGTGGCTCTGCCATGAATAGAATGCATACCGTAGGTATTCATATAATATGGAAAACGCGATGAACATCCAATACCAGAAACAATTACTATATTTTCTCTTGGGATATTTAAGGTTGGTAAAACGGTTTGTACTTGCTTTAAAATACTATAATCGCCACATCCAGGACACCAACGTACTTCTTGATCAGTTGCAAAATCTTTCGGCGTTAAAACTTGAGCTTGTTCCATATTATCATTTTAAGAGTTGAAAAAATGTTTCACAAATGTAAGAATCGAAATGGAAATCTATAAGTTTATTTCAAAATTGTAACATACTATTTTATTAGTTCAATTTTGGAGAATATTGTTTCAGAAAATTATTGAATATCCTTGACATTATTTTAAATGGACATATCTAGATTAAACATAAAAAAAGAGGCTACCTTATTGGCAGCCTCTCAATCTATTTAAATCACTATTATTATTTTTTCATGAACTTAGCAAACTCACTTTTCCCATTTGAATCAGATACTTTCACCATATATAAATTTGATGGAAGTTCAGAGATATTAATTGCTTGATTGCCTTTTGAACTTGTAGAAAGCATTTTGCTTCCGTTTACATTAAAGATTTCAATTTGATAGACCATAGTTGAATTACCTTTTACAAAAAGTTCATTTTCTGCAGGATTTGGATACAGTTGTGCTTGGTTTTTTGTAACATTATTTAATCCAGCTGGTGCTTGAACTTGAATAAATGCCATCCCTTCTGTTTTTAA
>DAOOQH010000236.1:0-5068 GCA_035388625.1 Chitinophagaceae bacterium
ATACAGAAAATAAAGAGCTTGAAGAGGCCTTCACTTTTTTTTGTATGGAAATCGAACCCCATATTAAACCCTATGCAGATGCCTTAAATAAAAAATTAATGGCTTCGCCTTTTTTACACGAATTAGATAAGGATGTTTATTACACTTATCTTCGTAGCGTTGAAAAGGATATTAAACTTTTTAATGAAAAAAATATTTCAATTTCAGCTGAGTTAAATGTGTTGGCTCAACATTATGGTACCATCACTGGTAAAATGAGTATTGAAATCAATGGTCAAGAATATACACTTCAACAAGCAGCCAAGTTTTTAATGCAAAGTGATAGAGCTCTTCGTGAAGAAGTGTATCATAAAGTTGCAAATCGTCGAATGCAAGATGAAGTTGAACTTGATAAACTATTTGATGAGTTAGTATCAAAACGAAATGAAATTGCATTGAACGCAGGCTTTAAAAATTATCGTGATTATAAGTTCGAAGAGCTTGGTCGCTTTGATTATACCGTTGAGGATTGCAACCATTTTCATTCATCCATTAAAAAATATATTTTACCAATAGTTGAAGAATTGTATGAACATAAACGTAAACATCTAGGTTTAGATGAATTGCGTCCATGGGATTTAGATGCAGAACCTGAAGGGGTTCAACCGTTAGAACCTTTTAAATCGGGCGATGAATTATTAGAAAAATCAATACAAGCTTTTTCAAATCTTCGACCTTATTTTGGTGATTGTTTACGTAAAATGAACGAGCTGAATCAGTTTGATTTAGAAAGTAGAAAAGGAAAAGCACCAGGTGGTTATAATTGTCCGCTAGCTGAAACTGGTGCTCCGTTTATTTTTATGAATGCGGCAGGCACAGCTGATGATGTAGTAACCATGATGCACGAAGGTGGGCATGCACTTCATTCATTTTTAAGTCATGATTTAAATTTAAGTGCATTCAAAGAATATCCGATGGAGATGGCTGAACTTGCTAGTATGAGTATGGAGCTTTTTAGCATGGATCAATGGGCGATTTTTTATTCAGATGCAACTGAACTAAAACGTGCTAAAATGGAAGAACTTGAAAGAGCACTTTCGATATTTCCATGGATTGCAACCATCGACAAATTTCAACATTGGTTATATACGCATCCTACCCATACACAAGAAGAAAGAAAATCAGCTTGGATTGAAATTCATACTGAATTTTCGCCGAAGAATATTAATTGGCAAGGCCTCGAACACAACCGATCTATACTTTGGCAAAAACAATTGCATCTTTTTGAAGTGCCATTTTATTATATTGAATATGGTATTGCTCAATTAGGTGCATTAGCGATGTGGCGCGAGTACAAAAAAGATAAAGAAAAAACATTGGATAATTATATGAAGGCACTCAGTAAAGGTTATACTATAACATTGAAAGAACTATATAAAACAGCCGGTATTGTATTCGACTTTTCTGAATCAAACGTAAAAGAACTTAGTGAATTTGTAGAGGAAGAAATGAAAGAAATTTTTAAATAAAATGGCTATACTAAAAATTGAGTGAGTTCCTTTGGCTTTTGGAATTGGGCGGCTCACACGTCCTGACTTAAGTGTCAGGATCCTCTCCCGAAAGTGAAAAATTTCATTCGTTCCTCATTTCATTTTTCTACTTCGGGATGCGGGCTTTTCGTTCAATTCCTGACCGAAGCGTCAGGACTGCAATACACACCTATTAGAACATATTTCTTTTCATTCCATTTTTAATTTAACTAATAAAATATATATTTACTTTTAAAAATTAAATTATGCCAGATACTTCAAATGGATATGTAAGCACAGAATTAGATCATGGAATTGCAACCATCGAATTTTCGCACCCAGCTAGTAATTCATTACCAGCAAAAATATTACATGATTTAGCAGCTGCTATCGATAAGGCCGGACAAGACGAACGCGTAAAAGTAATTGTTTTACGTTCTGGAGGAAGTGGTGCATTTTGCGCAGGTGCTAGCTTTGATGAACTCATTGCTATTTCAAATGAAATAGATGGTAAAAAATTCTTTCTAGGTTTTGCCAACGTCATTAATGCAATTCGTAAAGCACATAAATTTGTAATTGGTCGCGTTCATGGTAAAGCTGTTGGAGGTGGTGTTGGATTAGCTGCTGCATGCGATTATACCATTGCCACTGAAGATGCTTCAGTAAAATTAAGTGAATTGGCAGTAGGAATTGGTCCTTTTGTGGTTGGTCCAGCCGTTGAACGAAAATTAGGTACCTCATGTTTTTCACAACTTGCCATTGATGCCACCGAATGGAGAAGTGCTGAATGGGCAAAGAAACATTCTTTATATTCTGAAATTTATAAATCAACTGAAGAATTAGATGATGCTGTTCGACACTTATCTGATAAATTAGCATCAAGCAATCCTGAAGCGATGGCCATGTTAAAAAAAGTATTTTGGAAGGGCACTGAACATTGGGATTCACTTTTAGATGATCGAGCTTCAATGAGTGGAAAACTTGTATTAAGTAAGTTCACTCGAGATGCTATTGATAAATTTAAAAAGAAATAAAATCTAAATTCATTTACTATACTTGCTATTTAACGATGTAATTTGTTATACACCATTGTTAGATATGCTGATTATACGAATTGATTCAATAGTCTTTATATAATCTTTATAAATTAGACTGTATTTTTGTATACTACAAAGACTAGGAAAATTGAACCTATTTAATACAAGTAAACTAAATGTCAAGTATCAATATCTAATTAGTCTTAGTTTAGTTTTAATTACCGCAATTGCTTGTTTTCTTGCCTCATCGTTCATCGATTATAAAATAGTAGCCTTAATTTTTTTAATGGTGGTTTCTATCATTGCGATGCTATTTGATATCCTGCCAGTTTTAGCAGCCGCAGTATTAAGTTCTTTAATTTGGAACTTCCTTTTTATACCACCTATACTTACCTTTCATATCACCCATGCCGAAGATTTATTGATGTTTTTATTGTATTTTTTTATAGCCTTGGTGAATGCCGTTCTCACATTTAAAATTCGTAATGAAGAAAAAAAAGTTAGAGATAAGGAAGAGAAAGAAAATACAATTAAATTGTATAATACATTATTGAACTGTCTTTCACATGAATTACGTACGCCTATTTCAACCATAATAGGTGCGGTAGATACACTCAAAGATAATAAGGCCAAAATATCAACAAGTAACCAAGACGAATTACTCAATCAAATTGATATTGCAAGTATAAGATTGAACAGACAGGTTGAAAATTTACTCAATATGAGTCGGCTTGAGACAGGCATGTTGAAGCCAAATTTAGATTGGTGTGATACCAATGAATTAATATATTCTGTGATTCAAAAAAATACAAATGCTCATAAGCAAAAAATCGTATTTGAGCCAAACGAAAATCTGCCTTTACTAAAATTTGATCGAGGATTGATTGAACAGGTTTTACAAAACTTAATTCACAATGCAATCAATTATACACCTTCAACTACAACCATTCAAATAAGTGCGTCGTTACAATCGGGCAATTATGTATTAACTGTTTCAGACGATGGCTATGGAATACCTGAGGCAGAATTGAAATTAATTTTTGATAAATTCTATCGATTGCCTCATTCAAAAACAGGCGGTAGTGGTTTAGGATTATCCATTGTAAAAGGTTTTATTGAAGCTCATCAAGGCACAGTAAGAGCTGAGAATAATAAAACTGGAGGCGCTAGTTTTATTGTTGTTTTTCCTGTTGATGCATCATATCTAAACAATTTAAAAAATGAATAAGGCCGAAATATTAGTTATTGATGATGAACCTCAAATCAGAAAGCTTCTGGAGATAACTCTAGAAAGTAATGATTATAAAGTTTGGCAAGCCGAAACAGGTAAGGCAGGAATTATTTTAGCTGCAAATCATCCACCCGAATTAATTTTACTAGATATAGGATTACCTGATAAAAGCGGTCATGAAGTTTTAAAAGAATTACGAACTTGGTACAATAAATCAATCATTATATTATCTGTTCAAAATGATGAAGCAGATATTGTTTCGGCTTTAGATAATGGCGCAACCGACTATCTCACAAAGCCTTTCAGAAGTGCTGAATTATTAGCGCGAATTCGTTTAGCAATTCGAAATAATCAAACCACCAACCATGATAGCAAATTGATTTGTGACGATTTGGAAATAGATATTTTATCGAGGGTGGTTACAAAAAATAAGATACTTCTAAAGCTCACCGCAACAGAATTTAATTTATTAGTATTATTAGCCAAAAACGAAGGACGAGTGTTAACACATCAATTTATTTTAAAAGAAATTTGGGGCATTGGTTCACAAACCGAAACGCAATATTTACGTGTTTTTGTTGGAACCCTTCGAAAAAAAATAGAAACAAACCCTAATCAACCTCAACATATTTTTACTGAAAGTGGTATTGGTTATCGATTTATATAGATCAAATTTTGCGCTAGCCCCAAAGGCAGATGCAAAATTTGGCCAAAAGAAATCCATTACTTTATAATTTCTTTATATTTATCTAAATAGATTTTACTTTTTACCTATATCAATGACGCCAATTTTGCAAGTACAATTTCTGCAATATGAGTCATGATAAAAATGGATTAAAAAGTAAAATCACCACGGCTTCACTTCTAGTTGCACTCGGTATTATTTATGGCGATATTGGTACAAGTCCATTATACGTATTAAAAGCAATTATTGATGATCGTGCTATAAGTGAAGTGCTTGTCTATGGGGGTATTTCCTGTGTTTTTTGGACCATCACATTTCAAACTACATTTAAATATATTTATCTAACCTTGATGGCTGATAATAATGGTGAAGGCGGAATATTTTCACTCTATGCATTGGTTAGGCGCTATGGTAAATATTTAGTGATACCAACCATCATTGGTGCTTCTACCTTACTTGCTGATGGTATGATAACACCACCCATTTCAGTGTCATCTGCAGTAGAGGGGCTTACCAATATTAAAGGTTTAGAGCATATGCCAACCGTTTTAATTGTGGTTATCATTATTTCGATTTTGTTTTTATTTCAGCGTTTAGGAACACAAAA
>DAOOQH010000237.1:0-5049 GCA_035388625.1 Chitinophagaceae bacterium
AAAATTCATGATTGATAATATAAATGAATGAATTTGAATTTCGCAATGCTGGCACTTTAAGTGGTTCACTGTATAGTAGATTCACTGCTTCTGGAAACGAATAATGTTGTTGTACTAATTGACTAATACGCACGCCGTCATCAATATACATGCCCATCGGCTGATACCGCGACGGTAAACATTTAGTGATGTTTTCGGGTATTTTGATAAAGTCTTCTGACAATGCAATTTGCCAAGAAGTGCCAAAATTAGGCCGAGCATAAGCATCTCTATTATTTAAAAGTGCTAATGTATTCGGAAACAATTCCGACATAATAATATGGTCACGTATGGTAACAGATAACTTTTCAATAAATTGGATGCTGACTTCTTGTTTAACTCTTTTTGCTAAATAAATCGCAAGTGCATCAATCATTTCAGATTGAGATGGCAATCGAAAATTATTTGATGGACTCGCATTCGCAACTTGAATCGCTTCTGCCATTTGTTGTCTTTCAGATTTTAGACTAGTACTTAATTTTAAATCAAAACGTTCTTCAGATTTTGATGATTCTTTAAACACTGCATAATACACATCATCTTCAAGTATAAGACTCGAAATAATTTCATGTTCCTCATCCATTAAAATTTCAGCTTTATTCTTTTCATGTTGAATATGTTCCATGAAAATACCAGTCACTATCGTTTTCTTATCATTTAATACAATTTCAATACCTTCCGCCTCCAAAACATCAAGGCTATCTCTCATTACTTGTGTTACTGAATCGAAGTATTTTGTTTCATTGAGTCTTTCAAAACTTTTTCCAATATTCGTTAAACTGCCTATAAGAGTTGTATCATTTTGACTTAATAAAAATTTCTGTTCCTGATCAAATAAGGTATACTTGTTTTTAGATTTAAAATACTGAGTGACTGCAAGTTTGAAATTTTTTATTTGTGGGCTTTCAACTAAAATATTTTTTAGCAAGTTTTCCATAGAGGATTGATCCTCTAAAAGTTTATCAACCTTCATATAATTGAGTAAATTACTCTGCTCTTTTATAGCGGTCATATGATCGGGATATTTGCTACAATATTTATTCCAATTAAATGTTTGCCCCTTGCCATGGTAGTTTAAAAGAATCGGGATGGCATCAGTAAAATTATTATTCTTAATATAATTGTTGATGCGAACTGCATCATAGAAGGCATTTTGAGCATAGGTTGAACGATTGAAAAAGCAAATTGAAATAACGAAGAGGACTATTGTCTTATGCATAGATACCAGGTTGTATTGCACAAAATACAATTTATACATAAAATAAACAATAGGAATTATGAATTGATGTCCATCTATAATTCCGAAATTTTCATCTCCACGTTCTAAAATAAATTCTTATGAACATTTGAATTAGATTTGCATCCACATAAAAGGGAGATTATGGCATTTGTTTTAAAGATGAGGTTGAAGTTTTTGCTGCTTGTATTCATTTACCTTTTTGAATTATCTAATCTTAACGCACAATCATTATTTTCTGGTGTAGTACAAGATCAACAATCACAATTTGTTCATAATGCCAAAGTGCAATGGGCGGGATCAACAAACTCAGTGCTTACAAATTCTAATGGTAATTTTCAAATTCCATTCCCTGCTGATAGTAATTCATTGACACATACATTAATTGTATCAGTAAAAGATGCAGTGGATAGTTTTGAATTAGATGATTTGTATTCACCTTGGACCTTCACTTTAAGTGTTCAAGTAGTATTGAGAGAAGTGAGAATATTAGAAAAAAATACAGGTGCCTATATTTCAGAACTTCAGCCTTTTAAAACTGAAATTATTAATCGAAATGAATTGCGTAAAGCAGCTTGCTGTGATTTAGCAGGATGTTTTGAAACCCAAAGCACTGTACAACCTCAAACAACAAATATTTTAACCAATGCAAAGGAGTTGCGAATATTAGGTTTAAGTGGAATCTATAATCAAGTATTAGTTGATGGTATGCCAATTATTCAAGGCTTAACTTATACATATGGAATATCTACAATTCCCGGTAGTATGGTAGAAAATATTTGGGTAGTAAAAGGTGCAAATAGCGTAGTGCAAGGTTATGAAAGTATGGTTGGGCAAATTACAGTATTTCCGCGTGAAGGTGGAACCGCAGATCCTTTTACAACAGATGTTTTGATTAATAGTTTTGGTGAAAAGCATTTGAATGCAAGTGCAGCAAATCAAGGCAAAAAGTGGACGAATTATCTGGCTGTGCATGCCTCACTTCCTGGCGAAAAATTTGACAGAGATCATGACCAGTTTCTTGATTTGCCTTTGCTAACGCGATATTCGATTTATAATAAATGGCGTTATCGTAAAGAAAATGAAAATGGATTCAGTTCATTTGTTGGTGTTCGTTATGTTGATGAAAAGAGAATAGGGGGCAATACAAATTTTATACCTCTCACTGATATTGGTACTACAGCATCATATGGTCAGGTAGTTGAATTTATACAGCCAGAAATTTATACAAAATCTGGATATCGTTTTGATGAGAATACTAAAGTTTCATTGTTTTTAAGTAATTCTTTTCACCAACAAAACTCATGGTTTGGATTGGTTCAGTATAAGGCTCAGCAAAATTATTTGTATAGTAATTTGCAATTTGAAAAGTTTTATGGTAAGAATAAACAGCATGATTTTAAAGCTGGGATATCTTACAGATATATCAATGCAAATGAAGATATTAATTTCAGTTCAAGCATGATCGTCCGAACTTTTAATGGCCGATACATAAGAAATGAAAAGGTTTTAGGAGGATTTGCGGAAAATATTTTCAAATCTAATAATGAAAAAATAACCCTGATTACAGGTTTGCGATTAGATCATCATAATCAATTTGGTTTTAAACTTACGCCAAGAATGATGATTAAATATCAGCCTAAAGAAAAAACAGACTTGAGGGCTTCAATCGGCACCGGTTGGCGAACAGTTAATTTGTTTTCTGAAAATTTGAATCTTCTAACCAGCAATAGAGATATTATTTTTCTTGAGTCTCTTAAGCCTGAGCAATCCGTGAACGCTGGACTCAATGCAACTCAAAAATGGCGTTTGGGGAATGTCGATTTTGTTGGGACAATTGATTTTTATCATACTCGATTTCAACGTCAATTTTTTCCTGATTATGATAGTAATTATCAAACAATTTATATTAAAAATTTTACTGGCAAAGCTGTATCAAATGGGTTTCAAGCTGAATTGTCAGCATCATTCAATGAAATGATAAATATTAGAACTGCCTATAATTATTTGGATGTTTATCGCGAAATCAATGGATCAAAAGTCTTATTACCTTATAATGCGAGTCATCGTTTTTTAGCTGTGATGAGTCTTCATTCTAAAAAGCCATTATGGCAATTTGATATGAATTTGCATTGGTATGGTAAACAACGATTGCCAAATTCTCAAAGTTTACCAATCATCTATCAGCAACCTTCAACATCCCAACCATTTAGTATGCTAAGTTTACAGTATACTCATTCATTTAAAGAAATAGAATTATTTGGGGGATGTGAAAATATATTTGATTTCAGACAAAAGCGTCCAATTGTTGGCTATGAAGATCCCTTTGGAAAATATTTTGATACTTCATTTGCATGGGGCCCAACAAGAGGGAGAGAGTTTTATATTGGATTTAGATTGAAACTTCTAAATAAGGAAAAAGTAGAAAACTAGATTTAGGATTCTCCTTTTTAATCTTATCGTGCCTTCTTGAATTTATTGTTTAGTAAATTTTTGAGATCCAAATAATAAGCCATCAACGTTAGTATAATTTACCATATACATTCCATTACTTAAATGGCTCAAATCAAATTTTAAAAGATTAGCTCCTTCACGCATAAATTTAGATTGTGACATTATAGTTCGACCTGAAAAATCAATGATCTCTAATTTTAATTCAATGTCTTGACTTTCGTTTACAAAAAGAATATTCAATTCGTTTGATGCTGGGTTAGGAAAAATATAAAATTCTGAACTTTGATTAGAACAATTCAATGATATCGTTTTTGTTTCAGAAACACTTGTATTATGATCTAGATCAACAAATTTTAATAGATACTCATATACTTTATCTTGAACTACTTGATTGTCTAAATAGCTATAAACTTGATCTTCTATACTTGCGCCACTGCTAAGTATAGTAGCGATTTTGTTGAAATTGTTTTGCGATATTTCTCTTCTATAAATATCAACATGAGAAGTATTGATTTCATTTGATGTAATATATGTTATTAAGGAACTGCAATTAAATTCACTTAAATAAAATTTCTTTAATGTCAATGGAAACACCATAGATGAATTATTGATTCCAAAATCAATATTTTCGAGATCGGCATTTGATACAAAAATATGATTCATACCATCAGTTTGCCCATCGTCGCCGATTTGGTCGCAACAATCTTCACCTGTGCAATACCACGAAGGTGGAAGTATATTGTTGGGTAATGGATTGCCAATTGTACCTTGTATAGTAGTTATATTTAAACGATAGGCTTGATTAGGACTTACATTTTTAAATTCAAAAGTTCCGTCAAGAGCAACTTGCGTAACTCCGAGCACGATATTATTTGTATCAGCGTAATGAACATACAAATTGACGCCATTTGGGTTGGATATACCAATACCATCAACTTTTGAATTAGAAGCGCCATCTTGGTCATGATATACTGTTCCCGAAATATTGATTGTGCAATTGTTTACGCTAACCGTTACAGTATCAATCGCATTGCATCCATTTGGTCCGACAACATTTAAAGTATAAATTGTTGTTGATGCCGGAGTGGCAAGTGGTTGAGCAAGAGTCGAGTCGTTCAATCCATTTGAAGGAGTCCATGTATAGATATTTCCTGGTAGTCCGTTAGTGCCTATGAGAATTGACATACCTAAACAAATTACCCTATTGGTGTCTGCATCTGCTATTGGTGGTATTGTATTCACGTTGACGGTTACAAAATCTGTTGCACTACATCCATTTGATCCTGTAACAGTTAGCGTATAAATAGCAGTACTTGTTG
>DAOOQH010000238.1:0-5005 GCA_035388625.1 Chitinophagaceae bacterium
CAGCAAATGCGATGTCCTTCCCAACTACAACAAGTTATGATTTCAGTTCATCAGCTTCACAAGCTTATGGCAGCAATCAAGCCGAAATCGCTACTGGTGTTTGGGCTTTATTTAGTGGCGATTTAGTAGTAGATGAGAACATGGATTTACTCGATTTAGGCTTAGTAGAAGCCGATATCAGTGCCTTCTCATTTGGTTATTTAGCTACCGATATCAATGGAGATGGTAATGTTGATTTACTTGACAGTCCGGTGTTAGAAACGAATATTAGTAATTTCGTATTCTCAGCACATCCATAGATTTAAATTCCTTTAATTTTACAATAGCGCCTCAATTCAAATTGAGGCGCTATTTTGTTAATAAGTCAATTTTATTTAAATTTTCATTAAAATATTTATAAGTTTATTTGATAATTCAAATGAACCCAAAGTAGTTAGAGATTTTTTAAACCATTTAGTTCTAATATTTTGTTTAAAAGAGGATGATGTTCTTGATCATGGCTGTGAAATTGTTTTCAGTGAGCCAAATTTAAAGTTAGATCGGTTTAAGGTTATTTTGAAAGTGGTTTTTTGAATAAGATTTTCATTATGAAAATTGAGTTTAGAATTAGAGTTGATGTTTTTCTAAATGAAATATGGCGAGTTGATTTCGATACAGTCTAAGCAAATAGCAAACAAGATTACAATAATTCACATTTCTTCACACAAAAAACAATTACATGAAACAAATCAACAAAATCCATCACACTATTCCTATCCGTAGACTTGGCATCATGCTCGGTATACTTTTTACACTCGGAATATTTAATTTTTCTCAAGCTCAGGTTGGAACACCATCTTATATGAACCATCCAGGAACTGGAGCCACAGCAAATGCTTTTCCCTTAAATTCAGCTACTAGTAATAAAGTACAATGGATTTATGCCCCAGGTGCCTTTACTACATTAGGAAGTGGTGGAGGAGCACCTCTACCAGGTGGGCAGCTTCTGACCAAAATTTATATTAAATTCGCTTCTGCTAATGCAACCAGTTCATATAACGATCTTACGGTTTCCTTAGGTCAGAATGTAGGATCTATTCCAAACTATACACAAGCACCAGCAACAACAGGCGTTCCTTTTAATACTGGACTTACCACTTGCTTTTATCAGGCAAGTGGGTTTGTTTTTACTGGTAATGTAGCAGGAGCATGGTACGGTATAACCTTGCAAACTCCATTTCTTTACGATCCTTCTCTTGCTTTAATTTGCGAAGTGAAATGCAGCAATACCGCTGCCAATGGAAATGGTGTTGGACATATAACAACTGCCGGAATATCTCAACGACTTTATGCAGGATTTGCTGCTACAACGGGTACGGCAAATACGTTACTAGCACCTATTGGTTTTGATGTCATATCGGCTGCTCCTTGTACAGCTCCGCCTACCGCTGGAACGGCTATTTCAAGTTCATCGAATGTTTGCAGCGGCACCAACGTATCACTTGGTTTAGTTGGCAATAGTAATGGTTCAGGACAAACCTATCAATGGGAAAGTTCTTCTACTTCAGGAGGTCCCTTCACACCAATAGGCGTTTCTTCTAGTGCCCCATCTCTAATTGTAAATCCTACTTCAACTCAATATTATCGATGTCAAGTAACCTGTAGTTCTGTCACAACTTCATCAACTGAGGTCTTGGTGAATGTGCCTGCTTTATTTCCTGGAGGTTTTTACACTATAGATAATACACTATCAACAGGAGGAGGAAACTTTGCTAGTTTTAATGAAGCAGTCAGTGCAATATCCTGTGGTATTTCAGGTCCTGTAACTTTTGATGTTGCAAGTGGTACTGGTCCGTACACGGAGCAGGTAGTGATTCCGCAAATTTTCGGTGCTTCATCAACAAATACAATTACTTTTTTAGGCAATAATCAAGTGCTGACTTATAACGCTACCTTATCTACTGCCCCATCAACCTTAAACTTGAATGGAGCCGACTTTATTCGATTTAATGATTTGCAAATTGTTGGTACTGGTCCAACTTATGCCCTAGTAACGCATTTATGGAATAATGCGAATAATAATATATTTACAAATTGTACATTCACTGCACCAGCAAATGGTACGGCAACAACACAGGCGCCATTTTCAATAAGTGGAACCGAAGTCTCAGCTACAGCTACAGGTCAATCTGGTAGTAATAATGTGCTCGATAATTGTAGTATGAATAATGGATATTATGGTATAACCATGGTTGGTAACAGTACCACACCGAATACCGGCAATCAGATTTTAAATTCTAGTATCCGCGACTTTTATTTTTATGGATCTTATAATCAATATAATAACGGAACAATTATTTCAAATAATTTAATTGAACGTCCTACACGAACCACGTTTACCACAAGTTGCTATGGTATTTATCTTACCACCGCATGTTCAAACTTTTTGGTAGAAAAAAACAAAATTAGAAATACTTGGGTAAGTAATCCTTCAAGCACAGGAACTCAATATAGCATTGCTTGTGTGGTTTCAGCAACACTTGGAAATGAAAATAAAATTTATAATAATTTGGTTTCAGATATTCAATTTAGCGGCACCATCTATGGTTTGTACTTTACAACAACCAATTATTTAAAAGCATATCATAATACAATTTCACTCGACCATACTACCGCAACAGGAACTACCACTACCTATGGAATTTATTCTTCATCCACTTCAGCGGTAGGCATCGATTTTCAAAATAATAATATTTCTATCACTCGAGGTGGAGGTGGTATAAAATATGGTATTCAAATTAGTTCAGCTACTGGCGTTACATGCAACTATAACAATATTTATGTGAATGCAAGTCTCGGAACAAATTATACAGGATTTTATATAGCAGGTTTTACCACATTGGCTGCTTGGCAAGCGGCAAATGGAGGTGTTTGGGATCAGCAAAGTGCTAGCTTTGACCCTTTGTTTACAGATCCACTTACATATGATTATTCGCCAGGCTCAGCTTCAATAAATAATATGTGTAATAATCTTGGCGTACTCACTGACATCAATGGAATAAGTCGAGGAGTTTCAACAGATCCAGGTTGCTATGAATTTTCTGTTGCTGCAACCGATATGGGGGTTTCTGCGTTTGTTTCACCAAATGCATCAGGTTGCTACTCTGCCACTGAAGATATAGTAGTAACCATTAAAAATTATGGATCTGCAGCCATCGACTTTTCTACAACTTCAGCTTCTGTTGTTTGTGATATTAGTGGAGCGATAACCAGTACATTAACTGTCAACCCAACAGGTATTTTACTTCCAGGTGCAACCATGAATATTACCTTAACCCCATCAATTAATATGACTGTAAACGGGACCTATGTTTTTAACCCATACACAGTTCTAAGTGGCGATTTAAATAATTCAAATGATGCACTTAGCTCGCCGATAACTAGAACAGTTGCTCCAATTGGAGGAACTGTAACCTCATCATTGCCACAAATTTGCGTAAGTGGTACACCTACGCTTACTGTTAGTGGTTATAGTGGAGGTGTAATTCAATGGCAAGAATCAACCGTGAGTTCTACGGGGCCTTGGGTAAATGTTGGAACAGGCGCATCAATTTATACACCATCAAGCGCCATTACTCAAACAACCTATTATCAGGTAGAAATTGCATGTAATGGAAATTTAGGATATTCAAATGTTCTCACAAATGTTGTTAATAATCCAACAGTAATCAGTACAATTCCAGGTGCACGATGTGGAATAGGGCCTGTAAACCTTGAAGCAACTGTAGATGTGGGTGCCAATGCAAAATGGTATACAACGCCAACTGGTGGGGTGCCACTGTATACAGGTTCACCATTTACAACGCCTACCATTGCTGCAACTACGACTTATTATGTTGAATCTGTTGTTGGTATTGGCGGATTAGATTCTTTAGGTCAACCTATATCAACATCTGGCACAACACCCAATTATCACAATATGTTTAAAATTAGTTCACCTACTGGGTTAACATTAAATTCAATTGGTATAAAATGTAATAATACACTTGGTACACTAACAGCATGGGATATTTATTACAGACCAAATGATTATTTATTGACACCAGGATCTAATACATCTGCAGCGGGTTGGACTTTATTATCTTCCGTAACTGGCGTACCATCTGCAGGAACAACAGAGTTTACTTATGTTATGTTTGGACAAAATTTAGTCATTCCTCCTGGTGCAGTTTATTCATTTTACTTAGCACCTATTACAGGTTCTACTCATCAATACGGTACAGTGGCACAAAATGGTACTATTATTTCAAATGCCAATGCAACAATCATTGCAGGGAATCGAGGCGCCTCTTTGTTTAACTGTCCAACAGCAGGCGGTCATCCAATTATAAAAATTAAATATTCTTTAGGTTGTGTAGGTGGAACACGTGTGCCAGTGGTTGCCACTGTAAACCCTGCCCCATCTATTCTCGCATCCGCTGCAGATCCAATTCTATGTCCAGGCGGTACAACCTCTATTTCTGTCTCAAGTTCAAATGACCCAGACTATACTTATTCTTGGACATCAAGTATTGGAGGATTTACAGCAACAGGCCCAGGCCCTCATTCAATCAGTCCTTTGGCAACAACAACCTATACCGTAACCGCAGTTGATAATACAGCTGGTCCTAATGCTGGTTGTGCAGAAATTGGAACGGTAACAGTGGTAACGGCTCCAACAGTATTAGCAGGAACAGTTACTTCGTCAGTTGGCACAATTTGTGTGAGTGGCTCACCAGAGCTAACGGTTACTGGTTCAGCTGGAGGCGCAATACAGTGGCAAGAATCAGTGGTGAGTGCTTCTGGACCATTTACCAATGTAGGAACTGGATCTTCTACTTATTTACCGGGTATCATTACACAAACTACTTACTATCGTGTTGAGGTTTCATGTGGTTCAACAGCTGTGCAATCGAATGTAATCACTGTTACAATAAATAACCCTCAAATATTAAGTACAACACCAGGCTCACGATGTGGATATGGC